>NZ_CAWUGC010000014.1:139067-256917 GCF_963921665.1 Saezia sanguinis | reverse complement strand
CCGATGATAGTGCCCAATTGCCGGGTGTGAAAGTAGGACATCGTCAGACTATTTATGCTACGGAAAAGCCCTCTGCTAAACACAGGGGGCTTTTTTATTGGCGGGGAAAGAAGCATTACAAACATAAACCGAATGCTGCTCACATTTGTGGACAGAGAACCTTGATACCTCTTTCTTTATGCCTTTTACTGCATAGGTGTTTCTGTTGAAGCCAGAACGGTAAAGCCTTTTGTTTGAGGATCGTAAATTTCAATGGTCTGGGTATTTTGCCATTCGCCATTTTCCAGTGACCATATGACGCGAGTGACCATCAGGCGTCCATCCGGTAATGGAACGGCTTCGCTGACCCAGTTCCATGACGCATCGGCACGAGACCATTGGTTTTTGGCATGGTCGTATATTTCGACAAGGTCAACCTGGCCATCATCGGTCCATCCTCCTGCAATCATAACCTGATTGTCTGGCAATAAGATGGCGTAGTGATCACAACGCGCCTCCTGCATTTCGGGTAATTGTGTCCATGTCTGAGAGGCGGGGTCGTATAGCTCTACCGTATTCAGGGCTTGTGTCGGACCATCTTCTCCACCGACGATCAAAACCTTTCCATTGTCTAAAAGTGTTGCTGTGTGGCGAACTCTGGCGGTTTGCATAGCGGTCATTTGAGTCCATTGATCTGCATCCGGTGTGTAGAGTTCTACGGCAGATAATTCGGTGCCAGCACCAGCCGCAGAGATCCCGCCAGTGACAAGAACTGAGTTATCCTGCAGTGTGGTCGCAATAGCAAGCATGCGCTTTTGTTGCATGGGATGGATATTCTGCCACTGATTATTTGCCGTCATAAAGATGGCAGCATCTGTCAGGCCTTCTCCTATGCTTGACTCTCCACCTATGAACATGATGCGCCCATCGTTCAAAATGGTGGTTGTTGAATATGAGTTGAATGGTTCTGGCTGGTTTGCTGTGGTGTCGATGGTATTGGACTGTGGGTCATAAATACCGGCACCAGGGACATGTACACGACCATCTGGCAACAGGGTTAGAAAATGTCTGGAGGATCTGGAATCGGTCCATGCGGGGTTTGCAGGGGCCGTTTGTACCCATTGGTTTTTGACCGGATCATAGATTTTGGCTTGATCTGCTCCCACAGATGCGCCGGTCACCAGAACACGCCCATCTGTCAGAACAAGTAATCTGGCATGTGCTGAAGATGATAGAAACCAGCTAACACTAAATGCAAAAGCCCCTATGCAGGCAAAAATGAAATGACGAGTGACATGTACAAAGGAATATCTTTTCATGGGGTGCATTTAATATTGACAATATTGGCGTTTGTATTGATATGGAAAGTATAGCGGTCTTCTGAATTTGATCATTTGTTTCGGGCGCAGAAACAAATGCAAGGCAAGCTAGTCAGAAGGCCCTGTAGCGGACGACTGGATCGCCTGCCCGGCAATAAAATAATGCCCCCCGGCTACATGGTGTATCGTTCTGAGCTCATCATGACCTTCGAAGTGCCAATGGCCTTGGCTGAAAACACGGGTATCAGCCCATGCTGCAGTGACTTCTCCTAAAAACAGATCGTAGGTTTGCTGAATATGTGGCTCAGTAATGAGTTTGCATTCCAGCCATGCAACACAGTCTTCAAGCAAAGGGGCTTGAGTTGTTGTGCCGGTAAATGTTTGAAGGTTTAATGTGGTGATTTTGTCTTTTTGCGTGTCACGCAATAATGCTGCACCGGAAAGCGAGCCGATTTGTTGCGCCAGATTAACCTGAGCTCGGGTTGGAACGCTGATGGCAAATGTGCCCGATGCTTCAAGCAACTGGCGTGTCCAGGTCTGCTTGTCAAGGACCACAGCAACTTTGGATGGTGCAAAATCCAGTGGCATGTTCCAGGCGGCAGTCATGATATTTTGTTGCCCATTGTGTGCGGCACTGACGCAAATTGTAGGCCCATGGTTTAAAAGCCGGTAGGCTTTTTCCAGCGGCACAGCTTCACGATAGTTCATGTTCATTTTGTAGTATAAAAAGTGTTGATTTCCGGCAGTTTACCGGGTTTGGCGCTTTATAGAAAGAGAACAGGGGTGCACAGGAAAGGAATCGTGGGATAATAGCGGTCTGGTCGTTTTTTAGACGGTGCATTCAGAGCAAGCAAATGATAGAAAAGAAGGTCCTTTCAGCAACAGATGATTTGGTGTTGTCCTGGCGGCAGCTCTTGCTGCCTATTGGTGCAATGGCGGCGGTGATCATTCTGTCCAATGTGCTGGTGCAGTTTGTGATTAATGACTGGCTGACCTGGGGCGCTTTTTCGTATCCGCTGGTATTTCTGGTGACAGACCTGACAAACCGTGCCATTGGTTCGCGCAATGCACGCCGTGTGGTGTTTGTCGGGTTTGCGGTGGCTGTTGTGGTTTCTTTGTATCTGGCGCCGTGGCGTATTGCTGTGGCATCTGGTGCAGCGTTTATTTTTTCTCAGTTGATGGATATTCTGGTGTTTAACCGCTGGCGGCAGGCCTCCTGGTGGAAGGCGCCGTTTTTTGGCTCCACCGTGGCAACCGTGGTAGATACGCTGGTGTTCTTCTCTATCGCTTTTGCTGGTACGCACATGAACTGGTTCATGCTGGCCGCCGGTGATATGAGCGTGAAGTGGCTGATGGCAGTGATGCTGCTTGCACCCTATAAGGTGTTGCTGCCGTACTTATTCAGCTACTACAAAAGGGCATTCAACTGAGTTGAGCTGCTGGCATTAAGGCCGAATGGTAAATCCAGCCGGTGCAACGTTGGGAGCGGGCTGGTTACAGTGGTACATGTCCATGTAAATCATGACGATGTGGTCGCCACATTGCACATGGTAGCGGTCAATGATGTGATAGTCCGGGTCTCCGGGTTGTATCGGCTGGCCGCATTTGGCGGCATATTCTCTTTCCTGCGCGGGTGTCAGATTCTCGGGCCAAGGCGTACGCATGCCGACATTGCCGGTCCGGTAAAAGTACGGGCTTTGCCCGTCCGGGCAAATCAGTCGGGACAGATATTGGCGTTGTCCCACAGGCTTGCAGACTTCAATGGCGGTTTCTATGGTCATACCGTATTGCGGGTCTGGCGTTTCATGCACTGGGGCGTTTGATACGCACCCGGATGTGCTGATGATGGCTGACAAAAGCAGCAGCAAAGAGAAATATGATGGCTTCATAGGGGGCAATATGCTTTGCTGGTAAAGGACAAGCCTGCTTTGCATCACGCTGAGCGCAATGCAAATCTGGCCCACACAATAAGAGCAGTATATACGCTTGCCGGGGCAGCACCCACAAAATCAGAGTATGTGCTGGTAGATTGCCAGATCTGCAGCGCTGAAGCAGCAGAAAATGATTTCCTGAAGATGGTGGTTATGGAGCGCTTCTTCAGCCAGATAGGCTTTGACCGTGTTGACGGCAATTTCTGCCGCGGCTTTTTGGGGATAACGGTATGCGCCGGTGCTGATGCAGGGGAATGCCATGCTTTGAACACGGTGTTCGCCAGCCAAGGCCAAGCTGTTCTGGTAGCAGTTTGCAAGGGCCTGTGGTTCACCGTGCAGTCCATCCTGCCAGTAAGGGCCGACGGTATGGATAATGTATTTCGCAGCGAGGTTAAAACCTGGGGTTATACGTGCCTGCCCTACCGGGCAGCGTCCAATGCGGCGGCACGCTTCCAGCAGGTCAGGCCCGGCGGCACGGTGGATCGCACCATCGACACCGCCGCCACCCAGCAAAGAGGTATTGGCGGCATTGACAATGGCATCAACCTGCAAGGTGGTGATGTTGGCCTGAATCGCACGAAATTCTGGCATCGCCATGTATTCAGGCGGTACCGCCAACCGTCATGCCGTTGATTCGGATGGTGGGCTGGCCAACGCCAACGGGAACGCTCTGGCCTTCTTTGCCGCAGGTGCCTACACCGGTGTCCAGCTCAAGGTCGTTGCCGATCATGGTGACGCGGGTCAGGGCGTCAGGGCCGTTACCAATAATGGTGGCGCCTTTGACCGGGTACTGGATTTTGCCGTCTTCAACCCAATAGGCTTCTGATGCCGAAAATACAAACTTGCCGCTGGTAATGTCGACCTGACCACCACCGAAGTTGGTGGCGTACAGCCCCCGTTTCAGCGAAGAGATGATTTCCTGCGGGTCTTTGTCGCCGCCAAGCATGAATGTATTGGTCATGCGCGGCATGGGCACGCTGGCATAGCTTTCGCGGCGGGCGTTGCCGGTGGAGCTGGTTTTCATCAGGCGGGCGTTCAAGGCGTCGTGCAGATAGCCTTTGAGTATGCCGTCTTCAATGAGTACATTGCGCTGGGTAAGGTGGCCTTCGTCATCAATGTTCAGCGAGCCGCGCCGGTCGGCGATGGTGCCGTCATCCAGAATGGTGACACCAGGCGCTGCCACGCGCTCACCGATACGGCCGCTGAAAGCGCTGGAGCCTTTGCGGTTAAAGTCGCCTTCCAGGCCATGGCCGATGGCTTCGTGAATCAATACGCCCGGCCAGCCGCTGCCCAACACAATATCCATCTGGCCTGCCGGAGCGGGGCGGCTTTCCAGGTTGAGCAAGGCGGAGTTAACAGCCGTGTCGGCATATTGTTGAATCTGCGCTTCTGACAGTGCAGTCAGGGCGAAACGGCCGCCGCCGCCACTGGAGCCGATTTCACGCCGGCCATTCTGTTCTGCAATGGCGGTGACGGATAAGCGGACCAGAGGCCGTACATCAGCGGCAATGGTGCCGTCAGCACGGGCAATCAGTACAACATCGTATTCTGCGGCAAGGCCTGCCATGACCTGAACAATGCGTGGATCTTTGGCCCGGGCCAGGCGCTCCACTTTTTCCAGCAGAGCTACTTTTTCGGCGTTGTCCAGGGAGGTGATCGGATTCAGGGCCGGGTACAGGTTGTGCGAACTGCTGCCAGCAGTGGCTGGCCTGGCAATTTGGATGCGTTTATTTTGCCCCGCCGCAGCAATGGCGCGCACCGTGCGTGCAGCATCAAACAAGGCGTTTTCTGAAATATCGTCAGAATAGGCAAAAGCGGTTTTTTCACCCGTAATGGCACGTACGCCCACCCCGGTGTCAATGCTGAAGCTGCCGGATTTGACGATTCCTTCCTCCAATGACCAGCCTTGCAGGCAGGTGTACTGGAAATAAAGGTCGGCATCGTCTATACGGTGTTCGCCGATCAGTTTCAGTGCCCGGGCCAGTGTGGTTTCATCCAGTCCGAAGGGGGTCAGCAAAAGTGATTGGGCAGTTTGCAGCCGTTCCAGTGCAGGTTCGTGTGAAATCATGAAATAAATTCCGTGGTGAAGTCTGAATTATCGCGTAAAGGCGCTCCAGACGGGGAAACATCTTATAAAGATGGGGATGAAAATGCCGGATTTCCAGTGCAGGCAGAAAAATGATCTGTTTTTGGGAATAAGCAAGGCCTGAAACGCAGGAGGTGCGTATGATATGAACGCGTAAATCTAGGGTCAGGACTCATTAAATAGCGCGTTGCGCAAGTGTGTAAGGAGGATGCAGCATAAGGCGTTGAAGTGCGCCGTGTAATAAACTACGCAAGCACGAAACAACGCAGTGATGCGCCTCATGGCACATTTGCCCTTCGGGTTTGCTGGAATGGCGCTATTGACTGCGTTGCTCAGCTTGGCAAGGGCCCGTGCCATTGCCTTCGCTTCGTGCCTTGTCCTACCCCCATTCCAGCAAACGCAATCTCTCTATTTAATGAGTCCTGACCCTAATCAGCGTATCATGGCAGTTTGTTGCAGGCATAAGGTGTTTTTTCAGGCGGAAGGTGTTTACCTGCCTTTCTGCTTTTAATAGGGAATAAGGTTTAATGAGTATGGATCACAAAACAATCGACACACAGGCGCTACAGACACTGGTGCACCAAAAATGGGATCGGGAAATTACCCCTGCACTGGTGGAGTACATCAAAATTCCGGCGAAATCGCCTGCATTTGATGCACAGTGGGCAGAGCATGGCTATATTGACCGGGTGGTGCACGATGCGGTGGCGTGGGTCAAGGCCCAGCAGATACAGGGGTTGCAGATAGAGGTTGTGCGTTTGAGCAAGCCGGATGGTTCGCCCCGCACGCCGGTGATTTATTTTGAGGTGGCGGCATACCAATCCGCCGCAACACAAACGGTTTTGATGTATGGGCATTTGGACAAACAGCCTGAATTTTCCGGCTGGAGTGCCGGGCTGGGCCCGTGGCTGCCCAAAATTGTGGATGACAAGCTGTATGGTCGCGGTGGCGCCGATGACGGGTATGCCATTTATGCCAGTGCCACCATTGTGAAGGTTTTGCAGCAACTGGGGGCATCACACCCGCGGGTGGTGGGTGTGATAGAAACCTGTGAAGAATCGGGCTCGACCGATTTGCCTGCTTATCTGGATGCTTTGAAAGAGCGCATGGGTGATGTGGGCATGGTGGTCTGCCTGGATTCGGGTGCGGGCAACTATGATCAGCTCTGGATGACCAATTCGCTGCGTGGCATGGCTGCCGGCGTATTGCGGGTGGAGGTGCTGACGCAGGGCATCCATTCGGGCGATGCGTCAGGCGTGGTACCGTCCAGCATGCGGGTCATGCGCCAGTTACTGGACCGGCTGGAGGATAGCCAGACCGGGCAGCTCAAACCGGCGGTATTTCAGTGCGAAATCCCCGCCAAGCGGATGCAGGAGGCACGGGCCGCCGCCCGGATTCTGGGGGAAGGCATGCTCAAACGCTATCCCTGGGCGCAGGGGGCTGATGGCTCGCCGGTGCATCCGGTTACTACAGACCTGGTGCAGGCGCTGCTGAACCGCACATGGGGTGCGACTTTGTCGGTGACCGGTGCGGATGGTTTACCGGCACTGGGAAATGCCGGCAATGTGCTCAGGCCGCATACGGCGTTGAAACTGAGCCTGCGGTTGCCGCCGGTGGTTAATGCACAGGATGCCGTGCGGCAGGTGAAAACGCTGCTGGAAGAAAATACGCCCTATAACGCCAAAGTGACTTTTGCGCCTGAACTGCCGGCCAATGGCTGGAACCTGCCGGATTATCAGTCCTGGCTGGATCAGGCGTTGCAGCAGACTTCACAAGCTCACTATGGTGCGCCCTGTGCGTTCATTGGGCAGGGTGGGACAATTCCGCTGATCAACATGCTGCAAACGAATTTTCCAGCGGCGCAAATGCTGGTGTGTGGCGTACTGGGCCCCAACAGCAATGCGCATGGGCCGGATGAGTTTTTGCATCTGCCCTATGCACGCAAGCTGACGGCATCTGTGGCGCAGGTGATTGCAATGCATCCTTGACGCGGCCGGGGCAAAGAGCGGACCATGTATATGAGCCCCTTGCGCCTTGCGGCATGATTTTGTGGATAATCCGGTGTAAGCAATCAATGTGAAGAACGGTTCGGATAAAGGAGAAGGCAGAGATGAGATGGATTGAGCATTTACGCAAAGCAGCTATGGCGCTGACAGCGGTTGCGGCTGTGGGCATGGCGCCCATGGTACAGGCAGAGGTGAAGGTTGGGGTGGTGCTTTCCAGCACCGGGCCGGCGGCGGCATTGGGTATTTCAAGCCGCAATGCCATTCAGATGTGGCCCCAGACATTGGGTGGAGAGCCTGCCAAGTACATTATTCTGGATGATGCGACCGATCCTTCTGCCACCGTGCGCAGCTTCAGCAAATTCATCAATGAAGAAAAGGTGGATGTGATTGTAGGCCCCAATCTGACAGCTGGGGCACTTGCTGCGCTGGACCTGATTGCACAGAGCAAAACGCCAACCATCACGCTGGTGGGCTCAGGGGTGGTGGTGGAGCCGCCTGATGATCCCAAGAAACGCTGGGTATTTAAGATGGCTGCCACCGATACGCTGATGGCCGATGTGCTGGCGCAGTACATGGCGCAGCATGGTGTGAAAACGCTTGGGTTTATCGGCTATGCGGACAGCTATGGCGAAAGCTGGCTGAACGCGTTCAAGCCTTTTGCTGAAAAGCACGGCATTCAAATTGTGGGAGTTGAGCGTTACAACCGTACCGATACCAGCGTAACCGGTCCGGTGCTCAAGCTGATTTCGCTCAAGCCCGATGCTGTTCTGATTGCGGGCTCAGGCACCCCCAGCGTATTGCCCCAGAAAACACTGATGCAGATGGGCTATAAAGGCACCATTTACCAGACGCATGGCATTGCCACGCCGGAGTTTCTGAAAATCGGCGGGCGAGATGTGGAAGGCACCATTTTCCCGACGCAGCCGGTGGTGGTGGCAGAAACACTGCCGCAGGACCATCCGGTGCGTGCGGCGGCGATGGAGTTTGTGAATGCCTACAATGCCAAATATGGTGCCAATTCAGTGACGCAGTTTGCCGGTGATGCGGCCGGTGCTTATCCGGTACTCAATGCCGCAGTTGAGCGCGCTTTACAGCATGGAAAGCCGGGAACCGTGGAGTTCCGCACGGCTTTGCGCGATGAGCTGGAGCGGACCACTGAAGTGATCATGCCCAACGGCATTGTCAATACCAGTGCCAAAGACCATGTGGGGCTAGATGGCCGCTCGGCGGTGATCGGCACTATTCGAAACAACCGCTTCGTTTATCTGGCGGACTGAACGCGCAGGTTTTGGCCGGTGCATCCGGTTCTTTGACAGCCACCCTGAGCGGTGGCTGTTTTTATGGGGAGAGGAATTCCGACAATAGGTCATGTGGCTGTCAGAAGGTGCTGATAAGGAGGTAAAATCAAACCTTTGCCCGATGGGCGCAGCATTCTTTACGGCATTGACCTAAGAATGCGGTGTGAGGAGAGGTGTGTCGTGCTGTCAATCAGTGTGGCGCAGTCAGATGAACATGAACCGATTGAATGGCGATCAGATCAAATTGAGCAACATCAACCCGTATCAGGTGGTTTATGATTGACCCGTTTATTGCAGGCGTGCTGAGCATTGACGGGCTGACCACAGGTGTCATTTATGCCTTGCTGGGGCTGGCGGTGGTGCTGGTGTTTTCTGTCACGCGTGTGCTGTTTGTTCCTCAGGGCGAGTTTGTTTCATATGGGGCGTTGACCATGGCGGCCTTGCAGTCGCAGATGTTTCCGGCAACGGTGTGGCTGCTGCTGGTATTGGGTGGGGTCTGTTTCATGGTTGAAGCCGCACGCATGCTGGGGGCCCGCACCCGCTTCCCGGCCAAACAATGGGCATATATGCTGGTGCGCGATATTGCGTTGCCTGTGGCTATTTTTTTGCTGGTGCGCACGTATGCGCTCAGAGAAACCGGGCTGCTGGTGCAAAGCCTGCTGACGCTGCTGATTGTGATTCCGCTGGGTCCGATGGTCTACCGCCTGGCGTTTGAGCCGGTGGCGCAGGCCAGCACGCTGACGCTGCTGATCATTTCCATCTCTGTGCATTTTGCGCTGATGGGGCTGGGGCTGGTGATGTTTGGCCCCGAAGGCGTGCAGACAGCGCCTTTCATTGATGGCGGCATGTTGCTGGGCACCATTTTTGTGAAGTGGCAGACCGTGGTGGTGATCATGACGGCCTTGGCACTGGTGCTGGTGTTGTATGTGTATTTTGAGCACAGCTTCATGGGCAAGGCACTCAAGGCGATGTCGGTGAACCGCATGGGGGCAAGGCTGGTAGGGATTAATACCGCACGGGCCGGCCGTATGACATTTGTCATTGCCGCGGCGCTGGGGGCAGTCAGTGGCATGCTGATTGCGCCGCTGACCACGGTGTATTATGACTCCGGTTTTATCATGAGCCTCAAGGGGTTTGTCGGGGCTGTTTTTGGAGGCCTAGCGAGTTATCCGCTGACGGCGCTGGGTTCTATTTTTGTGGGCGTGCTCGAATCATGGGCATCCTTTCTGGCCAGCGCTTATAAGGAGGTGATTGTCTTTACGCTGATCATTCCGCTGCTGCTGTGGCTGTCTATTTCCAAGGGACAACACGATGAGGAGGAGGAGGAATCATGAAGCCTCATCATCTCAGTGCGGTTGGTCTGGTATTGTTGGTGATTTGCCTGGCTGTGCCTCAGTTGCCGGTGCCGGAGTACTGGATCACGCTGCTGAATTACACCGGCATTTATGCGCTGCCGGTGCTTGGTCTGGTGCTGTTGACCGGGTTTGCCCGCATCACCACACTGGGGCAGGCGGCGTTTGTCGGCATTGGCAGTTACGCAACAGCGGTGCTGGCGGTCAAATTCAATATCTCGCCCTGGTTCGGTTTGCTGGCAGGCATTGCACTGGCCGTGCTGATTGCCTTTTTGATCGGGCTGGTGACAATGCGGCTTTCCGGCCATTTCCTGACGCTGGCAACGTTGGCGTGGGGGCTTGCGCTGTTTTATCTGTTTGGCAATATGGAGTTCCTGGGCAAATACGACGGCCTTTCCGGCTTGCCGGCACTTCATGTCTTTGGGTGGGAACTGGCCAGCCCGCGGCAGATGTATTACCTGATCTGGATCGTATTGATTTTATCGATGCTGGGGGTGCGCAATCTGCTGAATTCGCGCATTGGCCGGGCCATCCATACACTTAAAGGTGGTAATGTGCTGGCAGAAGCCATGGGCATTAACAGCCAGTGGCTCAAGATGCTGGTGTTTATTCTGGCAGCGGTGCTGGCTGCCGTGTCCGGCTTTCTATATGCCGGGCTGCAACGGGCGGTGAACCCGACATCGTTTGGCATCAACTATGGCATAGAATATCTGTTCATGGCGGTCATTGGTGGCATGGGGCAGGTCTGGGGCGCGTTGATTGGCGCGGCGGTCATCACGATTTTGAAAGATGTGCTGCAAAGCATGCTACCCAGGTTGATTGGAGAGCAGGCCAATTACGAAATGGTGGTGCTGGGCATTGTCATGGTGCTGATTCTGCATTACAGCCGCGATGGGGTCTGGGGGTATATTTCGCGTCTGCTGCCGCAGCGCGCGCAAACGCAGGCGCCTGACCCGCAAAGTGTGGAGCCATTACCGTCACGGCGGCGGACTGGCGACAGCAATGGGCCGTTGCTGGAAGTGCGGCAGGCGCGTAAAACATTCGGTGAGCTGGTTGCGGTCAATGATGTCAGTTTTGATGTCGGACCGCGTGAAATCGTGGGGCTGATCGGCCCCAATGGTGCCGGCAAATCAACGCTGTTTAACCTGGTGTCTGGTGTATTGGCACTTAACAGCGGAGAAATCAGGTTCTGCGGCGAACGTATTGATGGGCGCTCCTCAAGACAGATTGTGTATCAGGGGGTTGGACGCACATTTCAGCATGTCAAACTGTTGCCGCAGATGACGGTGCTGGAAAATGTGGCTGTTGGCGCGCATCTGCGCGGGCACAGCGGCCCGCTGCGTGCGGTGTTGCGCTTGGACCGTCCTGACGAAAAACGGCTTTTGGCCGAGGCCGCCAGGCAGATTGAACGGGTCGGGCTGACAGGTGCCATGTATACCCAGGCGGGTAATCTGGCGCTGGGGCAACAGCGGGTGGTGGAGATTGCGCGTGCGCTGGCAGGAGACCCGACGCTGCTGCTGCTGGATGAGCCCGCTGCCGGGCTGCGTTATATGGAGAAAAAGGCGCTGGCAGATCTGTTGCGCAAGCTGCGTGATGAGGGCATGAGTATTTTGCTGGTGGAGCATGACATGGATTTTGTGATGAACCTGACCGATCGCCTGGTGGTGATGGAATACGGTGCACGCATTGCCAGCGGCACACCGCAGCAGGTTCAGCAGGACCCGGCGGTGTTGCAGGCTTATCTGGGAGGCATGGCATGAGCAGCCTAGCAGAGAGCCATATTCTGTTGAAAGTTGAACACGTGCATGTGTTTTACGGCAAGATTGAAGCCGTGCATGATGTCAGCCTGGAGCTCAGGGCCGGGCAGATTGCCACAGTGATCGGCCCCAACGGGGCGGGCAAAAGCTCTTTGCTCAATGCGTTGATGCATGCCTTGCCTGCAACCGGGCTGGCGCATGGGCAGGTCATGTTTGATGGGCAGGATATCAGTCACTGGTCGATTGAATCCCGGGTTCAGAACGGGTTATCGCTGGTGCCGGAAAAAAGAGAGTTGTTTTCATCCATGTCGGTGGAAGATAACCTGAAGCTGGGTGCCTATGTGCGCAAACTGGCTGGTGAGCGGGGCTTTCTGGACCAGCTTGATGTGGTCTATGCGCTTTTTCCCCGGCTGAAAGAGCGTTTCCGGCAGGAGGCCGGTACGCTGTCCGGCGGCGAGCGGCAGATGCTTGCTGTGGGCCGTGCGCTGATGGCAAAGCCCAAAGTGCTGATGCTCGATGAGCCGAGCCTGGGTTTGGCGCCGCTGATTGTGCAGGATATTTTTGCAACCCTGAGCCATCTGCGCTCACTGGGCATGGCGCTGCTGCTGGTGGAGCAAAATGCACGCATGGCCTTGCAAACCGCAGACTATGGTTATGTGCTGGAGACCGGGGAACAGGTTTTGCAGGGGAAGGCATCAGAGCTGCTGCACAACCCTAAGGTGATGGAAACCTATCTGGGGCTGGGACGCCAAAAGCAGAAATGAACAAAGCCGGAACGCTTTTTACAGCGGCCCGGCTTTGATCTGGAATGCAAAAGCAGGTTTAGAACGGGAATCCTCTGCCCATATTCAATGGTTTGCCGTTCACCGTCATATTGCCCATTTCATATGAAAAATTGGAAGTGATCCGGTCGCCTGTGCGGGTGATATAGCCGCGGGCAACGGTTTCGTCGAGGAAGTCCTCAATCTCATAATCTTCCATGAAAATATTCAACCAGCTGACAGGTATATCCATGCTGGCATGTGCCTGCAGTTTTTGCATAATCAGCAAATGCATGCGTGTCTGGCGCTCTTCAGCGGTGAATGGCTGAATACCGATGTCATAGCTCAGCTCGCCTTTATCGCCATTGAGCACCAGTGAGAATTTGCTGATATCAACCTTGGGGCCATGGCTGAGTATATCCAGCATGATGTTTTCCATGGCCTTGGAGTCCATACCGTAGAAATCATCTTTGAACTGATCCATCAGTTTGAGGTAATTGTCTACGTGCAGATTGCTGATCGTTCCGGCAACATCAAAGCTATCAACCTGTACGGGTTTTTCTGTCGGATTTTCAACATCCACAACGGCGTTGCCGGCAAAAGTGAACTGTGTTTGCAGCAGACCCTTGTCATCAACTTTGGAGTCTTCTGTGTATTTGCCATTGTTGAGCGTAAAGACGGTTTCACCTTCATCGCGGAATTCTGCTTTTTCAACGCTGACTTCATTGTGCCCGTTAAACTGCCACTGATGGTCACGGATGGGTTTGCCGCTTTGCAGGATGCGCAGGTTGGTTACCCATAAACCGCTGCCTTCGTAATAGGGATCGGTGCTGTAAACCGAAAGCGAAGGCATGGTAACGTCCATGTCGGCCAACTGCCCCTGATTGTATGTACGGAATGTTCCTGTATAAGACGGCACATTAAAGGCGATATCGTCTGCTTCGCCTTCCAGTGCCCGTGCACTTTGTATGGCACCGGTGATATCACCATTGAGCGCGATGGTGCCTTTGCCTTGCTCGATGGGCTGATCGCCCAGCAGTTCCAGCAACTCAAAAGTCGTGTTTTCCGTGGCGCGTGTGGTCCATTCAATTTGGGCAACGTCAAAATGCCCGTTTTCCAAAACCGGGTTATGGTGGATCGTCAGATCGGTTTCAAAGGTCATGTTGACCTTATCGTCTGTCCACATGTCCACTCCGAAATCGAAATAAGATTCGATGACAGCGGTAGACTGGTTTCCGGTATTTTGGAAAGTTTTCAGCGTAAAGCGTGAAGACGGAAAAGTGGCTTGCAACCCCTTCAGATAACTTTGCAACTGTTGTTCAGCCATGGTTCCGTAAACAGACTGTGCTGCCGGGGCTGCGGTTGCGGTTGTGCTGTCGCTGGTTTGGGCCATGGCGCAGGATATGCTGCCTGCCATGGTGGCAGCAATCAGGGACCGGGCAAAAAATTTGGTTTTCATAAAAGGTTTCCTGTCTCAGGTCTCATGGGAAGGAGCAACGAAGACGCAAAAACAAGCCGTCTTGTTGTTGATACCCGAAGTATTCTACCGTATCGCGTTCAAATAGCGCTAAAAACACGCATTTCTCTGTAAGCGCAATGTCATTATAGAAATGCAGAAATGGCAGCAGGCTTATTTTTTCGCTGGTTTGGGTTGTGTGGGTGTGTGCGGTACATTTCCGGCACGGGGGTGGGCGGCATCATATACCTGCGCCAGGTGCTGAAAGTCCAGACGGGTATAGACCTGTGTTGTGCTGATGCTGGCGTGCCCCAACAGCTCCTGTACAGCACGCAGATCGCCGCTGGACTGCAGCAGATGGGTGGCAAAGCTGTGGCGCAGCATGTGCGGATGCACTTTGCCTGCAATGCCGGCATGGCGGGCCCTGCTTCTGAGGCGGTTGCGGATTTGAACGTCTGTCAACCGGGTGCCATTGCGTCCCAGAAATAAGGGGGCCGGGTCTTCACGCACAAATTCCGACCGGACACGCAACCAGTTTTGAATGGCATGGATTGCGGTGCTTCCAATGGGAACGATACGCCGTTTGTTGCCTTTACCGAGAACATGTGCTTCTCCGGCCTGTAAATCAAGCCAGCCGGCAGCATGGTCAGATGGCGTGATATTCAGACCGACCAGTTCTTTGATACGTAAACCGCAGGAGTAAAGAAGCTCAATGATGGCATGGTCTCGTGTTTCAAGCCGCATGTCCTGATGATCAAAAGTGCTGGGAGGCTCCTTGTAATCGGTCAGTTGCATGGCCTGGTCCACAGATAGTGCTTTGGGTAATGGCTTGCCGGCTTTGGGTGCACGGATGCCGTCAATCGGATTGATGGATATAAGCTGTTGCTGGCCCAGCCAGCGAAACCAGCCACGCCATGCAGACAGCAAGTGCGCAATGCTGCGCGGGGCTAAGCCGCGCGCATGCAGTTTGGCCAGCCAGGAGCGCAGGTGAAACGGTTGAACCTGATCATATTGGGTCGACAGGTCGAGCCCGTGCTCTTGGGCCAGCAACGCCAGTTGGGCCAGGTCATGGCGGTAACGTTCTAAAGAGCGTGCGGCCAGCCGGCGCTCATAACGCAGGTGTTCCAGATAGGGCATGAACGCTGCCGGTTCTTCTTGAGAACTGGCAGGTGGCAAAGGCGTGTTCATGGCACCGGCTCGGGTTGCGGTTAAATGTCGCCGGAAGCCGGGGCTTCTTTAAGGCAGCGGGCCAGTGCCGAACTGGCAATGGTGCCCATGCTTTTGAGCACGTCTACGCCCATGTCTGGTGAGAAGCGCTGCGCATCTGGCGAGCCTAACACCATCAGGCCGAATGTTTTGTGCGGAGACTGGGTGTACAAAGGCAGTAATGCAACCGAGCGGATGGCGGCGGCATCGTCCAGCCAGTTAACGGCTTCCAGATCGGGGTTGTGCCCGCAATAGGGGGTGCCACCCATGCTGTTGACAAAAGACTGCACATTGGAAGATACCGGCTGCGCGTAGACACTGGAGGCATAAGCGCTGTCCATATCCCACAGGCGCAAAGCAATCTGGGGGACATTAAAGTGGTTTTGCAGGCCGGTAACCAGTTTGTGCGGGATACGTGTGGCAGTGCGCTCCTGCAACAGCGTCAGTATCCAGTCCAGCAGTTTCTGGTGTGTCTGGTCATTCTCGCTGGCTGCACGGATCATGTTGGCCATGCGCAGTTCCAGCCCCTTGATTTTGTCGCGCAGCAGTTCCATCTGGCGTTCCTGCAATGACACTGCACGCTGGCCGTGCGGGCTGGTTAACTGGATGGAGGCCAGTATATCGGCATTGCGGTCGAAAAAATCGGGCGTACTGAGCAGGTAAGCTGCAATGTCATCTTCTGTTATGGTATTCATAGTTCTATCACTCCCTCAAAAACGGTCTGGGCAGGCCCACTCATCCAAACAGGTTCCTGCAGCCCACGGCTAAAAGCCCAGCGGATTTGCAGGCGCCCGCCGCGGGCATCAACATCAACCTGCTCATCCAGCCAGCCTAACCGGATACCGCACACAACAGCGGCGCAAATGCCGGTGCCGCAAGCCAGCGTTTCGCCAGCGCCGCGCTCATAGACGCGGACTTTGATATGCTGGCGGGATACCACCTGCATAAACCCCACATTAGTCCGCTGCGGAAAGCAGGGGTGGTTTTCAAGCAGAGGCCCTGTTTCCGTGACCGGGGCCGTATCGACATTATCAACCCGTTGCACCGCATGCGGATTGCCCATGGAAACTACCGCGCATGAAATGCTTGCCGGCAATGCGGCTGCATTCAGGGGCAAAGGCCAGAGCTGCCATGCACCGTGAGCAACGGGCTGCAAATTGCCTGGTGCAAACGGAATTCGCTCCAGCTCAAAAACAGGAGCCCCCATATTGACGGTGATATGCCCTGCATCATCCATCTGCAAAACAATATCGCCTGCAAGCGTGCGAACTTTGACCGTGTTTTTTGTGGTCAGTTTTTTTTCATGGATAAAACGCATGAAACAGCGGGCGCCATTGCCGCATTGTTCCACCTCGCTGCCGTCGGCATTGATGATGCGGTAACTGAAATCAATGCCTGGCGCAGGGGATGGGCCGACGATCAGAATCTGATCAGCGCCAATGCCGAAATGCCTGTCTGCCAGTTGCCGGTATACCGCAGAATTCAGTTCAATGGGCATGGCGGTGGCATCCAGAACAATGAAGTCGTTGCCCGCGCCGTGCATTTTGGTAAAACTCAGTTTCATAGGCTGTTATTATGAACGATGGTGCAATGAAAACAAGGGGGTAAGGGGATTTTCACGGCAGCTTTCGACATGAGCACATATACCAGCTACATATGCCGGTTGATATGCGTATGCGCGTGGTCAGGCAGCCGGGCTTTTGTTCTCATATAAAGAAGGCTCTCCAGGCGGTCTGGTTTTAAAGCGGCGGTGCACCCACAGGTATTGCGACGGGTTCAGGCGTATTTGCTGCTCAATAAACTGGTTGATCCGAAGTGTGTCGGTGTATGCATCGGCGGTGGGCACGCCCTCTAACGGGGCATGGTAGTGCACTTTATAACCTTTTCCTCCGGGGAGCATTTCTGCAATGATGGGTACGATTTTCATGTTCAGCGTCTGAGCAATTCGCGACGGCGCTGTCAGCGTGGCGGCCGGAATGCCAAAGAACGGTACAAACTCAGCGTCCTGCATGCCAAAATCCTGGTCGGGCAGGTTAAAAAAAGCCATGCCTTCACGGCGGATGGCACGCATGACCGGTATCAGTCCCTGCTGGCGTGTGAAAATAACGGCTTTGCCTAAACGCAAGCGGGCTTTACGCACCGCTTTATCCATAATCGGATTGGACTGCGCCTGATAGATGGATGCCGCATGGCGCTCCTGGTTCAACTGGGTGGTGACTGCAGCAATGTCCAGCCCAACAAAATGAGGCACCAGCCACATCACGGGTTGATCGGGGTGTTTATCGGCATAGCGTGGGTTGCCTTCGACCTGAATCAGACGGCGTAAACGTGCCGGACTGGCATAAAACAGAATGCCACGCTCCAAAGCGCTGCGGGCCAGCCATTCAAAATGCTGGCGAACGATTTTGTCCTGCTCAGCAAAAGACAACTCAGGAAAGCACAATTCGATATTGCGTAGTGCAATGCGCCTGCGTGAGCCGGCCAGACGGTAAAGCAGCTTGCCCAAGCCTTGCCCGATAGGCGCAAGAATACACAAAGGCAGCCAGTGCAGCAGCCAAAGTAACCATAAAAGTAGCCGAGTACCTAAATACATGAAGCAAACAGATTAAGGCGGTGATTAAAATATGCGAATGCCGCCAAGTGTATAACCAGAAATCCGGGATGGGATTCGTTGCATGTATTATCGTGGATAAACGGACCTTTCCTAGCCAGGGCACAGCAAAAAGCCTATAATACGGTTCTATATCGCCGAGTTAATGAGCAACTTGCGGGGCGATTGATAAATGCCGCTAAAGCGTTCGCCGCTCAGTAACTTCAGAATGGCGATACGTCTTGTGTAATGCCGAAGTTTGAATGGAGTGAAAAAGTGGCGAGTAATGATTATCTGTTTACTTCTGAATCAGTTTCAGAAGGGCATCCTGATAAATTAGCCGATCAGGTCTCTGATGCGATTCTGGATGCTGTGCTTGAGCAAGACCCCCTTTCCCGTGTGGCAGCCGAAACGCTGGCAAATACCGGCCTGATTGTTCTGGCTGGGGAGATCAGCACCAATGCGCATGTGGACTATATCCAGGTGGCGCGCGATACCATCAAACGCATTGGCTATGACAATGGCGATTATGGTATTGACTATAAATCATGTGCCGTGCTGGTTGCTTATGATAAACAAAGCAATGACATTGCCCAGGGGGTAGACCGGGCTTCTGATGATTATCTGGATATTGGTGCTGGTGATCAGGGGCTGATGTTTGGTTATGCCTGCGATGAAACGCCGGTGCTGATGCCGGCCCCGATTTATTATGCACACCGGCTGATGGAGCGGCAGGCGCAGTTGCGCCGGGACGGACGTTTGCCGTGGCTGCGCCCGGACGCCAAAAGCCAGGTGACATTGCGTTATGTGGATGGCAAGCCGCACAGCGTGGATACAGTGGTGATCTCTACCCAGCATGCGCCTGATGTTACGCAGGAGACGATTCGCGAAGCTGTGGTGGAAGATATTATCCGGCCCGTTTTGCCTGAGGCATGGTTGAGCGGCACCCGCTTTCTGATCAACCCGACCGGGCGATTTGTGGTTGGAGGGCCGCAAGGCGACTGTGGTCTGACGGGGCGCAAGATCATTGTGGATACCTATGGCGGGGCGTGCCCCCATGGTGGCGGTGCATTTTCCGGGAAAGATCCGACAAAAGTGGATCGCTCAGCGGCCTATGCGGCACGTTATGTGGCTAAAAATGTGGTGGCCGCGGGGCTGGCACGGCAGTGCCAGGTGCAGGTGGCGTATGCGATTGGTGTGGCTAAACCGGTCAATATCACGGTGTATACGGAAGGCACAGGGGTTATTGCCGACGAGAAAATTGCGGATCTGGTCCTCGCGCATTTTGATTTGCGGCCCAAGGGCATTATCCAGATGCTCAATTTGCAACGCCCAATTTATGGCAAGACGGCTGCGTATGGCCATTTTGGCCGTGAGGAACCGGAGTTTACCTGGGAAGCAACCGACAAAGCGGCTGTTTTGCGCGATGCGGCAGGGTTAAAGTAAACGTCAATGCGTTTTTAAAACGGCAAGGCCGCAGCCTTATTTGGCTGCGGTTTTTGTTTGGCAATTTACGTTATTTCAAGCGACAGGCTTTGCTAATGGTACGGCTTGCCTGGTTGAATGACAGGCATTTTGGTGCATTAGGGCAGCAATTGTTCATGGGCATACAGGTCTGTAACTGCTTCCCGCTTTCTGATTAAATGAACAGATTTGCCATCCACAAGTATTTCTGCTGCACGTGTGCGCGAATTGTAGTTGGATGACATGGTCATGCCATAAGCACCGGCGGACAATACCGCCAGAAAATCACCAGCCTGTACACGAAGTTGACGGTCGTAGCCCAGCCAGTCGCTGGATTCACACACCGGGCCAACCACATCATATGGTGCCGCAGGGAGGTCGGCATGGCGTTTAAGCTCAACAATCTCATGATACGCTTCGTACATGGCCGGGCGGGCCAGATCGTTCATGGCCGCATCAACGATGCAGAAGTTTTTATGTGCCCCCGGTTTCAGGTACAAAACCTGTGTGATCAACGCGCCCGCATTGCCGACAATGGAGCGTCCGGGCTCAACCAGTAATTCCCGGCTTTGCAGGCCGTGCGCATGCAGCCGCTCAATCAGCGGTTGGTAAAGGTTGGTTGGCGTGGGCGGGGTTTCGTCATGGTATGTAATGCCAAGGCCGCCGCCCAGATCGATATGTTCCAAATGAATGCCATGGGATTCAATCTGCTGGATCAAGGCAAGCAGACGATTCACAGTGTCCAGATAGGGAGACGCCTCGGTGATCTGAGAACCGATATGACAGTCAATGCCAACAATGCGCAAATCCGGCAACGAGGCTGCATGCTGATAGGCCGCCAGCGCTTGTTTGTAAGCAATGCCGAATTTGTTATTTTCCAGCCCGGTGGAAATGTATGGGTGCGTTTTGGCATCCACATCCGGGTTGATGCGCAGGCTGACAGGCGCTTGGGCTCCGGCTTCTTTGGCAACGGAAGCCAGAACATCAAGCTCTTGCAGGCTTTCGACATTAAAGCATTTGATTCCGGCTTTCAATGCCTGGTGCATTTCTGCACGTGTTTTACCGACGCCGGAAAAGACGACGGTATTGGCTTTTGCCCCTGCGGTTAAAACACGCTGTAGTTCTCCACCAGAGACAATATCAAAACCGCAGCCGGCCTGTGCCAGCGTTTGCAAAATGGCCAGACTGGAATTGGCTTTAACAGCGTAGCAAACCAGATGAGACGGTGTGTGCGTCAAAGCCTGTTGGTAACCGGAAACAGCGTGTATTAAGGCGGCTTTGGAGTACACATACAGCGGTGTTCCATACTGTGCGGCTAACGCAGCCATGTCTACCTGTTCAAGATAAAGCTGGTCTTGGTGGTAATGAAAGAATGGAAATCCGGGTAATGAGGCGTTCATGGCGTGTGAGAAAATAGTTTGCTGAATATGCGAAATGGCGAAAAATGCTATTTTGATGTCGAAGCGGTTGTTGCAGAATGGGATGTATTGGACAGAGCCGCGGTGCTTTCTGGCAAATAAAGATCACCCTTGAGTCCGCAGGCGCTTAACAGTGCCAGAAAAACCCCGCCGACAGCCAATTTAATGATTCGCTGCAAAATGGCAGTTTCAGGTATATTGTTCATAGTGCATTAATATTTTGATAAAAGAATGATTGTAATGACAGATAAAGATTTTCTGGATGCAGCGGAAAAAGTGCTTGACGCAATTGAGGCATGTTGCGATGACATCAATGAACATACTGAGGCTGATATTGATAATTTGCGCAATGGAAATGCCGTCACGCTGGCTTTTACCAATAAAAGTCAGATTGTGGTGAATTTGCAAAAGCCGATACACGAAATCTGGTTGGCATCACAGGCAGGAGGATATCACTTTACGCTGGGTGATGATGGCTTATGGCATGATAGCCGTGAAGGACTGGAGTTGTTTTCAGCCTTGTCGTCTTTTGCATCGCAACAGTCCGGTATTACGGTACAGTTTCATCCGGTATAGCGGTGGGCCGGAAAGTAAAAAAGCACCTGAAATAATTCAGGTGCTTTTTTTCATGCGTTAACGGAACATGTCCAGAATCGTATCTCTGTGCTCGTCATTGACGATGGGGATATCTTCTGGATTGGGGGTTAACTCGTCTCCCAGTGATTTGATGCCGCCTGAATAGGCAAATTCATCATAAACCCACTGCCCATTGACATTGGTGACGCCGGCAACAGGGCGGAACGGTTTTTGCGGAACGCCTTCCAGGGCATCTTTCATATAGGATACCCAGATTGGCAGGGCCAGAAAGCCGCCGTTTTCCCGCCGGCCCAAGTCTTTGGGCGTGTCGTAGCCGACCCAGACAGCGGCCGCAAGGGTTGGCGTGTAGCCCACAAACCAGGCATCGCGTGAGTCGTTGGTGGTGCCGGTTTTCCCATAGATGTCACTGCGCCGCAATGCACGGTTGGCGGCTGCCCCCGAACCGCGGGTGACAACACCATTGAGCAATGTGTTCATGACAAAAGCATTGCGTGCGGGAATGACACGCCTTTGTTCTGAGAGGGCAGGTGGCGTGTAGTCCAGCAGGATGTTGCCTTTGGCATCGGTAACACGGGTTACCAGGTACGGATCAACCTGATAGCCGCCATTGGCAAAAATCGAGTAGGCACTGGCCATTTGTAACGGCGTCACAGAGCCTGCACCCAGTACCATGGTCAAATAAGGGGGATGCTTGCTGGGCTCAAAACCAAAGTGCCCGATCCATTGCTGAGCGTATTGGGGCGAAATGGCGTCCAATACCAGAATGGCCGGGATGTTTCTGGAGCGTGCCAAGGCTTCCCACATGGGAACGCGGCCGGCAAAAGAGCTTCCATAATTCTTCGGGGTCCAGACGCCCCTGCCCCCAGGGTTGCGGACCATGATCGGCGCATCGTTCAGTGTGGTGTTGGCAGTGACGCCCCGCTCAAGTGCAGCAGAATACACAAACGGTTTGAAGCTGGAGCCTGGCTGACGCCAGGCCTGTGTCACATGGTTATATTTTTTGCGGGCAAAGTCAAAGCCCCCGACCAGCGCCCGGATTGCGCCGGTTTGTGGATCCATAGCGACCAGTGCACCTTCC
This sequence comes from Saezia sanguinis, assembly GCF_963921665.1. NCBI lineage: Bacteria > Pseudomonadati > Pseudomonadota > Betaproteobacteria > Burkholderiales > Saeziaceae > Saezia > Saezia sanguinis. The sequence continues at coordinate 234,619 of NZ_CAWUGC010000014.1, read as the reverse complement.
ACTTCCGGAATTTGGGTAATGTCCCAACTGCTTTCCCCGGTTTGCACAATGCGAATGATGGAGCCGGGCTTGATCTGAACCTCTGGCCGTGCATTGGCGGCCAGTCCTGATTTGACTGGCTCCAGACCTGCGCCTGTAATTTCGATGACGTGCTGCCCGTCACGTGTCACAGTGACTTTTTTCGGGTCTGCTGAAAGCACAATGGCTGTCATCAGCTCTTCATTGTCAGGATGCTGCTCCAGCGTGGACGCAACGGTTTGGATCAGCGCCTGAGGATCTTGCGGTAAGTCGATATAGCCTTCAGGGCCCCGATAAAATTGGCGTCTTTCATAGGCCAGCAAGCCTTGCCGTACTGCGCGGTACGCTGATTTTTGATCGTTTCCTTGAATGGTGGTGTATACATTCAGGCCGTTGGTATAGGCATCAGCCCCAAACTGATCCAGGATCATCTGCTGCACGGCATCGGCAGCAAATTCTGCATGCAGTGTCGGGGGAGCAGGTTTTCTTAAAACGATCGTTTCGGCGACCGCCTGATCGTATTGTTCCTGGGTGATCCAACGGACTTCCAGCATGCGTCGCAGCACATGCATTTGCCGCTGACGTGCGGCATTAAAATCACTGATAGGGTTGTTTCTGGAGGGAGATTGAGGTAATCCTGCCAGCATTGCCGCTTCTGCTAGTGTGATGTCCTGCAGTTTTTTGCCAAAATAAGTTTGCGCTGCGGCGGCAAAACCATAAGAGCGATGCCCCAGGAAAATCTGGTTCATATAAATTTCCAGGATCTGGTCTTTGGTCAGATTGTTTTCAATCCGGAAAGAAAGCAGAATTTCGTAAAACTTGCGGATGTATTTACGCTCACTGGAAAGATAAAAATTGCGCGCAACCTGCATCGTAATGGTAGAGGCGCCCCCAGCATCCTTATTGAGCACCTGGCCCAAAACCGCGCGTGCCAGACCTTTGTAGTCAATACCAGGATGGTTATAGAAATTAGCATCTTCTACAGCCAGCACGGCATTGCGCATGACCAGCGGAATTTCGCTGATGGGCATAAATTCACGCCGTTCTTCGCTGTATTCGCCTATCAAAATACCATCTGCTGAATAAATTCGCAGAGGCAGTTTCGGCTGATACTCTGCCAGCAGGTGCACGTCCGGTAGTTTGGGGTACGCAATGGCATAAGCAATAGCGCCAACGGCTAACCCGCAGATAATTAGCGAAATAACGGCAATAACACCCCATTTGATCGCAGCCAGCCCCAAACGAAGCACAAGCGGAGAGGCGGGTGCTTTTTTGGCGGGTTTTGCCTTAGGGGATGATTTTTGGGTGGTTGAGGTTTGATGTCCGCTCATAAGTTTCCTAGAGACCGGAATTATAGGAATTTATGACAAATTCTTGAATTCATATTAAAAAGTGTTATATCCAGACAACAGCAAAGCCGAGTAAGCTGACATTTTTCTTTGATTCCGCTCCCAGATGCTGCTACGATCATACAACATATTTGAAAAAGACAATTATTAGAGAGCAGGGGGGTCTGTGAGTTCACTGACTAGTTTATTCCATCGTGAAGAGTCGTCGCCCTTATTTGGCCTGGATATCAGTTCTTCCAGCGTCAAACTGGTTGAATTAACTCAAGGCAAAAGTGGTGATTATATCCTTGAACACTGCGGTCTTGAGTTGCTTGAGCCGGGGTGGATTGAGGGCGGCAATATTGAAAACTTCGATGCTGTTGTCGCGGCTGTGCAACGGGTTGTCCGTACCAGTGGTACCAAGGCAAGGCGCGTGGCATTGGCTTTGCCGCCACCGGCTGTCATCACCAAAAAGATTATGCTTGCCGCAGATCTGTCAGAGGCAGAAATGGAGGTACAGGTGGAGGCCGAAGCCAGCCAGTACATTCCATTCCCATTGGAAGAGGTGAGTTTGGACTTTTGCGTGCTTGGGCCAGCATCTGGATCCGGGAAAGATGTGGAAGTCCTGCTGGCGGCATCCCGTAAGGAGAAAGTCCAGGACCGGCAGGCTGTGGCAGAAGAGGCCGGGCTGAAGCCAGCGATTATGGATGTGGATATTTTTGCAGCACAACTCGCTGCTTCTCGTGTCATTGACTCGATGCAACTGGGTAAAAATGGTATTGTTGCGCTGTTTGAAATTGGCGGATCAACGACCACTTTACAGGTGTTGCGCGGCGGCGAGTCGGTCTATGAGCGTGATTTGAGTTTTGGCGGACAGCAATTGACGCAGGCCATGGCGCGCCAGTATGGGTTTACCCAGCAGGAAGCGGAAGCTAAAAAGCGTACGCATGAAGTGCCGGAGGATTTTGAAACCACCTTATTGCCAGAATTTGTTGGGAATGCGGCATCTGAAATTTCCAGGGCCATGCAACTATTCCTTTCTAGCACCGTGTACGGAAAAGTAGACCGTATTCTGTTGGCTGGTGGTGTGGCTAATGTGGCGGGTTTGGATGCCCAGGTTGCCAAGCAGGCAGGGTGTCAGGCCATGGTGATTAATCCTTTTGAGGGTATGCAAATAGGTCGAGGCGTGCGGCAGCAACGATTGGTGCATGAGGCCCCCTCTTATTTGACGGCTTGCGGTTTAGCCATGCGGAGGTTTCAACAATGATCCTCATTAACTTATTACCTCATCGCGAAGAGGCGCGCAAAAAACTGCGTGAAGGGTTTTACGCAAATGTTGGTATGGCGTTTGTCATTGGGCTGGTCATTGTGGCCGGGGCCTGGTTTGCGCTGGATATGATGAAAAATGCGCAGAGCACTCGTAATGAGTATTTAACGCAAAGAAATGCAGAGTTGGACCGGCAAATTGTGCAAATCAAAGCGCTGAATGAAGAAATTACGGCGCTGCAGGCACGTCAGACAGCCGTTGAAAACCTGCAATCTGATCGTAATTTGGCTGTACATTGGATGGAAGAGCTGGCAAGGCAAACACCCGATGGCATCTTTCTGACCAAAGCACAGCAAAGAGAGTTGAGTCTTACCATAGAAGGTGTAACGCTTTCGAATGACCGGGTGAGTGAGTTTTTGGCAAAGACAGCGGCTGGGCGCTCAAACTGGATGACCAACTCACAGTGGATTGGGAGCATTGAGGCAAAAAACATGCAGCTTGCACCTAATGAGCCAGCGCGGCGGGTATTTACATTCAGCATGCAATTTGATCTGGTACGTGAGAATGCCACAAATGCAGGTATGTAAGCAGAGTCTCTGGAAGCGAATATGATGAGGGAGAATTGAATAATGGCCGCTAAAAAAAATAGAGGCGGGGGGCCTAAAAAACAGAGCTTTGCTGAGATGCAGCAAAGTATTTCCAAGCAGTTCCAGGGGTTGAATATGAACGACCCTGGGCAGTGGCCTTTGGCACCCAGAGTGGCAGCTTACATTTTTGTTGTTGTCATCGTTGTTGTGCTTGCTTGGTTTTTGGTTCTGGCTGGTAAAAAAGATGAATTGACTCGGGCACAAGGTCAGGAGTTGACACTCAAAGATGACTTCTCCAGAAAAGCGGCACAGGCAGCGAATCTGCCACGTTTGCAGCAGCAGCAGCAAGAAGTACAGAAGTATGTGGAACAGCTTGAGCAGCAATTGCCCAGCAAAGCATACATGGACCAGTTGCTGATGGACATCAATGCTGCTGGGATTAATAATCATCTGGAGTTTGACAAGTTGCAGTCGGAAGAAAGGATTCTGCAGGAGTATTATGCAGAGCAACCTATTTCCATCTCTGCAGTTGCTCCCAATTATCAGCAGATTGCCTTGTTTGCAGCAGAGCTGGCAAGACTTTCTCGAATTGTGACGTTGGATAATATCACCCTGGAGTCACTTAAATCCTCCTCTTCATCCTCTTCGCGCACATCGAGCGCAGCAGGGGGGGTGCCATTAGATGCGATGAGAATCACGGCGACATTAAAAACCTATCGCTATCTGGATGCCGATGAAGTTCGTCTGAACCGGCAGGCCGCGGCAGGAAACAGGAGATAAGGGAGGCAATATGTCAAAATTTGCATTCAAAATGATCTGCCTGACAACTGCTGCTTTTGTTGTGGCAGGATGTACCGGCTCTACATCGGATCTGGAAGAGTGGACGCAGCAACAGCGTAGAACTGTTCCTCCAGCGCCGCTTGATGTGAAAGCGCCACCGGAATTTGTGCCTTATGCGTATAACGGTATTGGATTGCCAAATCCCTTCAGTACATCTAAACTGACGGCCGTGCTTCAACCGACAGGGGATACAACCAAAGAACCCCCGGAGGTCACTGACAAGCGAGATCCGGAACCACTGGAATCGGTGCCGTTAGAAGCGATCACGATGGTCGGCAGCATGAGCATGCCGCAAACAAACCAGGACGTGGCTTTATTGAGTGTGGATGGGTTTATTCATCAAGTCAAAGTAGGTAATTACATTGGCATGAACTATGGAAAAATCCTTCGCATTACAGAAACAACGATTGATTTGCGGGAATGGGTAAAAACAGGACAGGGTGAATGGATCGAAAGGCCAGTAACACTGCATCTGCAGGAGGGGCAGTCATGAGCACGAGGGAAATAATCAATAGAGATGCGAAGCGAAAAATGAATATGCAGCAATGGTTAAAAAATGCAGGGGGATTGATTGTCGGGCTGGTTCTTGCAGGGCATGCATGGGCACAAACGGCGATTCAGTCGATTACAAGCGGTGTGCAATCCGGTGAGATTGTGGTGAAGGTTCAGCTTTCTGAACCGCTGACACAGGCTCCTGAAGGGTTTGTGATTCAGAGTCCGGCGCGTATTGCATTGGATTTGCCAGGCGTTGTCAATGGAATGAACCGATCTGTTGTCGATTTGAGTCAGGGGAACTTGCGCTCTATTTCAGTTGCGCAGGCCAATGACCGTACCCGACTGGTATTGAACCTGGGAACGGCTACAACGTACACAACAGAAATGTCCGGCAATACATTGCTGGTTAGGTTAGGCGGATTGCAAGCAGCAGCGTCAGCAGCGGTTGAAACCTCACCGTTTTCTCCAGCAGCGACAACTCCGGTTGCATCGGCCCCGGTAGCACAGCCTGCAGCGCCAGCGCCTGTATCAACAGACTTGCAGAATATTGACTTTCGTACTTCTGCGGATGGTGCAGGGGCTGTGATTGTTACTTTGCCTTCAGACCAGACCGCAATTGACATTCGTCAGCAAGGCGGCAATGTGGTGGTTGATTTGTTTCAGACCACTTTACCGGTATCATTGCGTCGCCGGCTGGATGTCAGCGATTTCAGAACCCCGGTGAAGACGGTAACCGCCGAACAGGTAGGCGCAAATGTACGTCTGACGATTGCACCGACCGGGAACTGGGATCAATCAGCTTTTCAGGCAGGTAATCAGTTTGTACTGGAACTGCATCCGATCAAGGAGGATCCGACCAAACTGGTGCAGGGGGTTGGTTACCGAGGCGAACGGCTGACACTGAATTTCCAGAATATCGATGTGCGTGCCGTGCTGGCGGTGATTGCAGATTTTACAGACTTTAACGTTGTAACATCTGACTCTGTGCGTGGCAGCCTGACTTTGCGGTTGAAAGATGTGCCCTGGGATCAGGCGCTGGATATCATCCTGCAGGCCAAGGGTTTAGCAGCAGACAGGAACGGGAATGTGCTGTGGATCGCACCGCGTGATGAAATCAATAACATGATGCGGGAGCGGATGCGCTCACAAAGTGAAAGCGAGGTACTCGAACCTTTGCGTACCCAAATTTTCCAACTGAACTATGCAAAAGCGGAAGCGGTTATGAATGCGTTGAAACCCAGTGGGGGTTCAACTACAACATCCGGCGTTAAGCCACCGTCTATGCTTTCCGAGCGAGGAACCGTGATTGTAGACCCTCGGACCAATAAGCTGATTGTCACGGACGTGCCTTCCCGTCTGGAGAGCTTGGCAGCAGTGATTGCTCAGGTCGATATTCCTGTCAGACAGGTGGTCATTGAAGCCCGTATTGTTGAAGCTTCTGAAGGCTGGGGACGTAGCATCGGGACGCGTTTGAGCGGTGTGGGCTGGTCCGGTAACTGGACTGGTGGCGGTACAATGCCTTCTGAGGAGCAATCATCTGGCGATGATGAAGATTCAAATGAATATAGCAGAGACAATGATTTGTTTAACATGTTCAACTTGCCAGCACTGTCGTTGAATGCAACCCAACCAGGCTACTTTGCGTTGCAATTCTCGCCGTCTGAAGGCAAATACCTCCAGCTTGAATTGCAGGCTCTGGAATCTGAAAACTATGGGCGTGATATTGCCAGCCCACGGTTGATGACGGTAGATTCTGTGACGGCCTCGGTGGAGCAGGGGGTGGAAATTCCTTACCAGAATGCAACGGCCAGTGGTGCTACATCGGTTGAGTTTAAGAAGGCCGTACTGTTGTTGGAAGTTACACCGCAGATTACACCTGATGGTAATGTCAGCATGAACATCAATATCAGCCAGGATACGCGAGGTGAAAATACGACTGCTGGGCCTGCTATTAATACGAAACGTGTGAATACGCAAGTAACGGTTGAAAATGGCGGTACGGTGGTGATTGGTGGTATCTATACGCAGAGTGAATCTTCTACACAGTCCAAGATTCCTTTGCTGGGTGATATTCCTCTGATTGGTAACTTCTTCCGTAATAACAATAAATCAACATCACGCTCTGAGCTGTTGATCTTTATTACGCCACGTATCATGAACGATGGATTAAGCAGAGGCATTACACCATCGTTTAACGGAACACTCTAATTTTTAGTGATCTGTTTAAAGCGTACTCCTTGGAGTACGCTTTTATTATTTTTAAATAGATAAAATAGACACATGTTAAAAAAACCGATTGTTTTGATAGGCTTGCCAGGTGCAGGGAAAACAACAATCGGACATCGGTTGGCCCAACGCCTGTCTTTACCTTACATTGATGCTGACCAGGTGGCTGAAGAACAGTTAGGGCAATCAATTCGGTCTTTTTTTGAAGAATGCGGAGAGAGTGCATTTCGTGATATTGAAGAGCAGATTTTATGCACTCTGCTCCAGGGCGACAGTTCAGGCGTGATATCTACCGGTGGCGGGGTTGTATTGCGCGAATCCAACCGCCGTTTGCTTAAAGAACAGGCTTTTGTTATTTACCTGAATGCCTGTCCGGATGAATTGTTTCGTCGGTTGCGGAATGATCAGCAGCGCCCCCTACTCCAGGTAGCAGATCCATTGCACCAATTGCATGAACTGAAAAAGCAGCGTGATCCGCTGTATCGTGAAGTGGCACACTTTATTGCAGATACAACAAAGCATGGATCTTCGCATCAGGTATTGTTGTCATTGATTATTTCTCAGCTTGAACTGGCCGGGTATGTTTTTAATGCAGGCAATTAAGGCACCTTGAGCATAGGAGAAGGTAGTTTTATATACTTGAGCTTATGAAACCATCTGTCCCTAATTCATCGTTGACCATAGACCTGGCTGAACGGTCTTATGACATTTTAATTGGCCCGGATTTATTGCTTGACGCTTCCTGCTTTGATCGCTTGGGGGCTGTAACCAGTGCCGTGATTGTGACCAACACCACCGTCGGGCCGTTGTATGCAAAGCGGGTTGAGCAGACTTTGCGACAGTGTTTTCCACATACACAGCTTATTGAGCTACCGGACGGTGAAGTTTATAAAGACTGGAACACGCTGAACCTTATTTTTGATGACCTGCTTGGCACAGGCGCAGACCGCAAATGCATGCTGTTTGCTTTAGGCGGTGGGGTTATTGGCGATATGACTGGTTTTGCCGCAGCGTGCTATATGCGCGGCGTTCCCTATGTGCAAGTCCCGACAACGTTATTGGCACAAGTGGACTCTTCGGTTGGCGGTAAAACGGCCATTAACCACCCACTAGGCAAAAACATGATCGGGGCGTTTTATCAACCTCAGCGCGTAGTGGCTGATATTTCAACCCTTTCAACGCTCCCGGAACGTGAGTTGAAAGCCGGGCTGGCCGAAGTGATCAAGTATGGGCCTATTTATGACACGCGCTTTCTGTCCTGGATTGACCAGCACTTGAATGATTTGCTGGCATTGGATCCGGCAGCTATTACCCATGCTATCCGTCGTTCATGTGAGATCAAAGCGGAAGTTGTTGCTCAGGATGAGCGGGAAAGCGGTTTACGTGCCATTTTGAATTTTGGTCATACGTTTGGGCATGCGATTGAGGCTGGCTCCGGTTATGGCGTATGGCTGCATGGCGAGGCTGTCGCATGCGGTATGGTGATGGCTGCCGATCTGTCATGCCGAATGGGTTTGCTTGATCCAGCGGATGCTCAATACCTTCAGTCCATCATTGAACGTGCCGGCTTGCCAACCAAAGCACCTGCTTTGGGTCTATCGCGATATATGGAATTGATGCAAATCGATAAAAAGACAGAAGGCGGTGTTATCCGGTTTGTGCTGCTCAATGGGCTTGGAACGGCGGTGATTCAATCCGCGCCTCACGATCTGGTTGCAGAAGTTTTGCGCGCCCATCAAGGCACCTGAAAACAATGTCTGCCGATTTGCTTGCGCCTTATGCCTGTCACCCGCAGATGACACGTGGCAGACATATTCAGGAGTTACCTGCACCCACTCGCAGTGATTTTCAGCGTGATCGGGACCGCATTGTCCATTCCAGTGCCTTTCGCCGGCTTGTGTATAAAACCCAAGTGTTTATCAATCACGAGGGTGATATGTTTCGCACCAGGTTGACGCATTCGCTGGAGGTGGCTCAGCTTGGGCGTTCGATTGCCCGGACATTGAAGCTGAACGAAGATCTGGTGGAGGCCATTTCACTGGCGCATGATTTGGGGCATACCCCGTTTGGACACGCCGGACAGGATGCCTTGCACGAGTGCATGCGTGAACATGGCGGTTTTGAGCATAATATCCAGAGCTTGCGCGTGGTTGATCGTCTGGAAAAACGTTACCCTCATTTTGACGGCCTGAACCTGTGTTATGAAACACGCGAAGGTATCTTAAAGCATTGCTCTGCTCAGGCGGCAAAAACGCTGGGAGATGTCGGGCAACGATTTTTGTCACATCAGCGCCCAAGTATGGAAGCGCAGCTTACCAATCTGGCCGATGAAATTGCATACAACGCACATGATATTGATGACGGCGTGCGCTCCGGACTGCTTTCTTTAGAGCAGATGGAGCAGGTTCCGCTGTTTTTGTACTGGCGCGATGATGTACTGAAAGAATACCCTCAACTGCGGGGCAAGCGTTTATTGTTTGAGACGATCCGGCGTATGCTCTCGGCGCAGGTTTATGATGTGATTGATGCAACAGATGCGCAGCTAAAGCAGTATCAGCCTGGGCATGTTGATGATGTCAGAGCGATGCCACCATTGGTGGTTTTCTCGCCAGAGATGCGCAGCATGAGTCATGAGCTTAAAACATTTTTGTTAAAGCATTTGTATCGCCACCCGCAGGTGATGGATACCATGAACAAGGCCAAGCAAATTGTGCATGACCTGTTTCATGTCTATTGCACCTACCCGCATGAGGCTTCGCCTGAAATATCTGCCAACGATATCCCCAGGCAAGTGGCAGACTATATTGCCGGCATGACCGACCGTTTTGCCATTTATGAACATGCGCGGCTGACCGGTGAGCACTTATTTCCTGCTGACAGCAGCTTTTACAGTGCAGGCAAGATGAAGGGGGCTTTATAGTGGTGCGCAAAGCCCGGCGCTCAGTGGCAGGCGAGCTGCATTTGGTTGTGCAACGTGTCCGCCCGGAGCGAATCCCCTTATTTCGTAACAACGGGAGTTACGAAACATACCTGAGCACGCTGGCAGCATTGCTGCCTGAGTGTAAGGTTGCTGCTTATGCCTACGCTTTGTTGTCAGACCGTATTTATCTGTTGCTGCGCCCGGAAAGTGAAGAAGGGGTGAGCCAGCTCATACAGGCGCATTCGCGCTTTTTTGTGTCGGCCATGAATCGTGAGTTTGGCTGGCGCGGCGGGTTATGGCTGGACCGGTTTGCCTGTGCGCTGGTTGATCCGCAATGGCTGCTGAGGGTCATGCGGTTCATTGATGTCTCTCCTGTGTATTCAGGGCTGGTTGGCGCGCCGGGGATTTATCCCTGGAGCAGTTATGCCCATCATATTGGTCAACAATTCGTCTCTTTTTTGCAGACGCCCTCAGCTTATTGGGATCTGGGCGATACATCTCATGAACGCGAGGCTTCTTACCGCGAATGGTGTCAAAAACTCGTGAGCCGTGCGGACACGCGGCACATTGAACAGACTGCTTTACGTAATAGCATCTTAGGTGAAGATGCATACTTTTCATTGCTGGAGCAGCAAGTGGGCTGTTCATTGCGTGTTCGTCCTCGAGGGCGCCCGACTAAACCAGCATCCAATTAAATTGTGTGTCCCTATTTTTAATATGTTGGAATTATATTATAAATAGGGACGGACCCTATTAAATTAATGCTTGCGTATCCAATAACAACAAATTATGCTTGTGACTCCACGATAAACACAGTACATGCTGGAGTCTTACATGACCTCTTTGGCACAAGAAATCAAAGCCTGCACAGAGCAGGGCCTATATCGCAGCGAAAATGAACACGATGCCTGTGGCGTTGGTTTTGTTGCACATATCAAGGGTGAAAAATCCCACTCAATTATTGAACAGGGTCTGCAAATCCTGATCAACCTCGACCATCGCGGCGCCGTGGGCGCAGACAAGCTGATGGGTGACGGTGCCGGAATCATGATTCAGATTCCGGATGATTTTTACCGTGCAGAAATGGCCCAACAGGGTATTGAACTGCCTCCCCCCGGCGAGTATGGCGTGGGCATGGTGTTTCTGCCCAAAGAACACGCGTCGCGTCTGGCATGTATCCGTGAACTGGAGCGTGCAGTGCGTGCGGAAGGCCAAGTGGTACTGGGATGGCGCAATGTTCCTGTTGATGAAGAAATGCCAATGTCTCCGACCGTGCGCCAAAAAGAGCCTGTCATTTGCCAGATTTTCATTGGGCGCGGCGCTGACGTTATTGTGCAGGACGCGCTGGAACGTAAGCTGTACGTTATCCGCAAAACGGCATCCAGTGCAATTCAGCACCTCAAACTGACGCACAGCAAAGAATACTATGTGCCAAGCATGTCTTCTCGTACGATTGTGTACAAAGGCCTGCTGCTGGCAGACCAGGTTGGCTGGTATTACAAAGATCTGCAGGACCCGCGTTGTGTTTCTGCATTGGCTTTGGTACACCAGCGGTTTTCCACCAACACATTCCCCGAGTGGTCGCTGGCACACCCTTACCGCATGATTGCGCACAATGGCGAAATCAATACAGTAAAGGGCAATTACAACTGGATGCGTGCCCGCGAAGGGGTGATGTCTTCCCCCGTACTGGGCGCCGATTTGCAGAAGCTGTACCCTATCAGCTTTTTTGGTCAGTCCGATACGGCAACGCTTGATAATGCCCTGGAACTGCTGGTGGCAGCAGGCTATCCGCTGTCGCAGGCCATCATGATGATGATCCCCGAGCCATGGGAGCAACATACCCTGATGGACGAGCGCCGCCGCGCATTTTACGAATACCATGCAGCCATGCTGGAGCCCTGGGATGGCCCGGCCTCCATCGTTTTTACCGATGGCCGCCAGATTGGTGCCACGCTGGATCGCAACGGGCTGCGTCCGTCGCGCTATTTGATTACCGATGATAACCTGGTGGTCATGGCATCTGAAGCGGGTGTCTTGCCGATGATTGCGGACAGCAAAATTGTGCGTAAATGGCGCTTGCAGCCAGGCAAAATGTTCCTGATCGATCTGGAACAGGGCCGCATGATCCATGACGAAGAAATCAAATCCACGCTGGCCCACAGCAAGCCTTACAAGCAGTGGGTTGAAAACCTGCGGGTCCGTCTGGATGATATGTCATTCAAGCCTGAAGAGCTGCCACGCAGTGATATTCCTCTGTTAGACCGGCAGCAGGCGTTTGGTTATACGCAGGAGGATATTAAATTCCTGATGGCGCCTATGGCCAGCAAGGGCGAAGAGGGCAATGGTTCCATGGGGAACGATGTGGCGTTGTCCGTGTTGTCCAACCAGAACAAATCATTGTTCACTTACTTTAAACAACTGTTTGCCCAGGTAACCAATCCGCCGATTGACTCCATTCGCGAAAACATTGTGATGTCGCTGGTGTCTTTCATCGGACCGCGGCCTAATCTGCTTGACATCAACCAGGTGAATCCGCCTTTGCGTCTGGAAGTGCAGCAGCCCATTTTAAGCATGGAGGAAATGGCAAAGCTGCGCTCTATTGAGCATCACACACAAGGCAAATTCAAGAGCTATGTGCTCGATATTACCTATCCGCTGGCCTGGGGCAACGAAGGGATTGAAGCGAAGCTTGCATCGCTGTGTGCCGAAGCAGAGGATGCGATCCGGGACGGTTATAACATCGTCATTATCAGTGACCGCAACCTCGGCAAAGACCAGGTCGCCATTCCATCATTGTTAGCGCTTTCTGCGGTACATCAGCATCTGGTGCAGGAAGGGCTGCGCACCCTGACCGGGCTGGTGGTTGAAACCGGTGCCGCGCGCGAAGTGCATCACTTTGCCGTGCTGGCCGGTTATGGCGCAGAAGCGGTTCATCCTTATCTGGCCATGGAGACCATTGCCGATATGCATAAAGAGTTTTCCGGTGATCTGTCAGCGGAAAAAGCGGTGGCTAACTATATCAAAGCCATTGGCAAAGGGCTCTCCAAAATCATGTCCAAAATGGGCATATCCACCTACATGTCTTATTGCGGGGCGCAGATTTTTGAAGCCATTGGCCTGAACCGCGATTTGATTGAAAAATATTTCAAGGGGACTGCTTCTCAGGTGGGCGGTGTCAGTGTGTTTGAACTGGCGCAGGAGGCCATCAACCTGCATAAGAAAGCATTTGGCAATGACCCGGTGCTGGAGCATATGCTGGATGGCGGCGGCGACTATGCGTGGCGTGCTAACAGCGAAGAGCACCTGCTGACGCCTCAGGCAATTGCCAAGCTGCAGCACAGCACTCGTGCCAATAATTTCAATACGTATAAAGAGTATGCCCATATTATCAATGACCAGTCCAGACGGCATCTGACGTTGCGCGGGCTGTTTGAGTTCAAGACGGACCCAAGCAAAGCCATTCCGCTGGAAGAAGTGGAGCCGGCCAAAGAGATTGTCAAACGCTTTGTGACAGGTGCCATGTCCATGGGCTCCATCAGTGCGGAATCTCATACCACACTGGCGATTGCAATGAACCGGATTGGCGGCAAGAGCAACACGGGTGAAGGCGGTGAAGATCCGGCACGTTACATCAATGAGTTCAGAGGCGTTCCGATTCAGTCTGGAACCATGGTCAGCGACGTGGTGGGCAAAGATAATCTGGAAGTTGACTATGCCATGCAGGCGGGCGACTCGCTGCGCTCACGCATCAAGCAGGTGGCTTCCGGCCGCTTTGGCGTTACGGCAGAATACCTGGTCAGCGCTGACCAGATTCAGATCAAAATGGCACAGGGTGCCAAACCTGGTGAAGGCGGTCAATTACCGGGCACCAAAGTGTCGCCCTACATTGGTTACCTGCGCTATTCCGTGCCAGGCGTTGGTTTGATTTCACCGCCACCGCATCACGATATTTATTCCATTGAAGATCTGGCGCAGTTGATTCATGACCTGAAAAATGTCAACCACCATGCGTCTATCAGCGTGAAGCTGGTGGCTGAAACGGGTGTGGGAACGGTGGCTGCGGGTGTGGCTAAAGCCAAGGCCGATCACATTGTGATTTCTGGCTACGACGGCGGAACCGGTGCTTCACCTCTGACGTCAATCAAACATGCCGGCTCTCCCTGGGAAATCGGGCTGGCGGATACGCAGCAGACGCTGGTGCTTAACCGTCTGCGGGGCCGTGTCTGTGTGCAGGTGGACGGACAGATTAAAACCGGACGTGACGTGGTCGTTGGTGGGCTGCTGGGTGCTGACGAGTTTGGTTTTGCAACCATTCCGCTGGTCGCCATGGGCTGTATCATGATGCGCAAATGCCATCTAAATACCTGCCCGGTCGGTGTGGCAACACAAGACCCTGAACTGCGCAAGCGCTTTACCGGAAAACCGGAATACATCATTAACTACCTGTTCTTTGTGGCTGAAGAAGTGCGCCAGATCATGGCGGAACTGGGTATTCGCAAATTCAATGATCTGATCGGGCGCTCTGACCTGCTGGATATGCGCAAAGGCATTGAGCATTGGAAGGCCAAAGGGCTGGATTTCTCCCGTATTTTCTACCAGCCGCAAGTGCCTGCTGATGTGCCACGTTACCATGTGGATACACAGGACCACGGGCTTGAAAATGCGCTGGATCACCGTTTGATCAAGAAATGCCAAAGCGCAATGGATGACGATGAGAAAGTGCAGTTCATCGAAACTGCCCGTAACATCAACCGTACCGTGGGCGCGATGCTCTCTGGTGAAATTGTGCGCCGCCGTGCCGGAAAACGGCTGGATGACGACAGTATTCGCATCCAGTTTGAAGGAACCGGTGGGCAGAGTTTCGGCGCGTTCCTGGTGCATGGCGTAACGCTGTACCTGATTGGCGAAGCCAATGACTTTACCGGCAAGGGGTTGTCAGGTGGGCGCGTGATTGTGCGTCCGAATGTGGAGTTCCGCGGTGATCCGGCACAGAACATCATTGTGGGCAATACCGCGCTCTATGGTGCAACCCAGGGGGAGGCCTATTTCAGCGGCGTTGCCGGCGAGCGTTTTGCGGTGAGACTGTCCGGCGCTACAGCCGTTGTCGAAGGCACGGGCGACCATGGCTGTGAATACATGACCGGCGGCATTGCCGTGATTCTGGGGAAAACAGGCCGTAATTTTGCTGCAGGCATGAGCGGCGGCCTGGCTTATGTCTATGATGAAGAAGACGACTTTGCATCGCGCTGCAACACCTCGATGGTTGGGCTGGAACAGGTTCTGACCAAGGCTGAACAGGAGCTTCATGTTGAAAAAGCACTTTGGGCGCGTGGCAAGGATGGTGAGTTGCTGAGTGATGAAGAATTGCTGCGCAAAACGATCAGTGACCACCTGAAGTGGACCGGGTCCATGCGTGCACGGCATATTTTGGATAACTGGCTGACAGCGTTCCCGAAATTCGTCAAAGTCTTTCCGCACGAATACAAGCGGGCCATGCGTGAACTGTATGCGCAAAGTGAAAAGCAGCAGATCAGCAAAGCCAAGCCTGTGGCGAAAGCAGGCAAGAACAAGGAGCGTGCTGGCAGTACAGCAAAATAACGCAGCGAAAAGATATAACCTCACGATCGAATCAGAGTATAAGGATTTCAACCATGGGTAAGATTACTGGCTTCATGGAGTTCGCCCGGATAGAAGAAGGGCACGAGACTGTTGCAAAACGGCTGAAGCATTACCACGAGTTCACGATTGGGCTTGACGATGAACAGGCCAAAACACAGGGCGCGCGCTGCATGGATTGCGGTACACCATTTTGCAACAATGGCTGCCCTTTGCATAACGTGATTCCTGATTTCAACGACCTGGTTTTCCGTGGTCAGTGGCAGATGGCGTTGGAGGTTTTGCATTCCACCAACAATTTCCCTGAGTTTACGGGGCGGGTGTGTCCTGCACCCTGTGAAGCATCGTGCACGCTCAATATTGATGAAGCGCCTGTAGGCATCAAGTCCATTGAGCACGCCATCATCGACCGGGCCTGGGAGTCTGGGTGGATTCAGCCTAAACAGGCCAAGCATAAAACCGGCAAGCGTGTGGCTGTGGTGGGTGCAGGGCCTGCCGGGATGGCTGCCGCACAGCAACTGGCACGCGTCGGGCACGATGTGGTGCTGTTTGAGAAAAATGACCAGATCGGCGGCTTGCTGCGTTATGGCATTCCAGACTTCAAGCTCGATAAAGGGCTGATTGACCGCCGTGCCCAGCAACTGGAAGCAGAAGGCGTGGAAATCCGCACCGGGGTTGTTGTGGGAGACTGGCCGAAAGACAGCAAGGTGACCAACTGGTCAAAGGCCAAAGTATCCGCCAAGGAACTGATGCAGGAGTTTGATGCAGTATTGCTTGCCGGAGGGTCCGAAGTTTCGCGTGATCTGCCGGTGCCTGGCCGCGATCTGGATGGAATTCACTTTGCCATGGAATTTTTGCCGCAGCAGAACAAAGCCAACGCAGGCGGTAAAGTCAAAGACCAGATCAACGCGAAAAACAAGCGTGTGGTTGTGATTGGCGGTGGTGATACAGGCAGCGACTGTGTGGGCACCAGCAACCGCCAGGGTGCAAAGAGTGTGGTGCAGCTCGAGTTGATGCCGCAGCCGCCTGAGCATGAGAACAAGCTGCTGACCTGGCCAGACTGGCCCTATAAGCTGCGCACCAGCAGCAGCCATGAAGAAGGTTGCACGCGTGAATTTGCTATTTCTACCAAAGAGTTTATCGGTAAAAACGGCAAGCTCACAGCACTGAAGACCGTGCGTGTGGAGTTAAAAGACGGTAAGTTCCAGGAAATTCCGGGAACCGAGCAGACACTGGAAGCTGATCTGGTATTTCTGGCGATGGGGTTTGTGCATCCCATGGCCAAAACGCTGGAAGCATTTGGTGTGGAAGTGGACAAACGCGGCAACGCCAAGGCCACGACAGATCTGATCGATGGTTACGTAACCAATGTATCTAAAGTGTTCGCTGCAGGCGATATGCGCCGTGGACAAAGCCTGGTGGTCTGGGCAATCCACGAGGGTCGCCAGGCAGCCAGAGCCATTGATGAATTTTTAATGGGTGTATCTGATTTGCCTCGATGAGTTATTGAAACTCGTCTTCAACCCTTGGCCTTACATTTATCTATTTGGGTTTAATGTAAGGTCATTTTTTGTCTTTTCAGCTTAAGCAGCGTGTCAGGATAACCAGCGATAGACCGTGATATTTTCCGGCTTGCATTCGCAACAACCCTTGGCGCAGCCCGAAGACGCGGAAGTTTCGCTGGCCATTCCTTTGCGGATCCAGGTGTGCATAGCCGCTTTGACCGCTTGCGGGTCTGAGTTGAAATGAATTGCAAGATCAGCCAGGCTGGCTTGATGATGCTGTTTTAAATAGTCTCTGAGTTCGCTGGGCGTCATATCACGCTCCTTGTGTTTTGGCCTGGTGTTCTGGTGCGTCTGAGATGTCGTGACGCAATCCATACTGGCGCATGACCAGCAACACAACAGCCATGAAGACCAGAATACCAATGATCCACGATGCTGAATAAACCGGATGTTGTGCAAACGTGGCTGTCTGATAAAACAGTACCGCGACACAGTAGCCCAATGCCGTGCTCCAGAACGCGACAAAACCGGCCCAGCGCAAGCTGGCTTCACGTGCGATGGCTCCGATCACGGCTACGCATGGGAAATAGAGCAGAATCAGCAGCAGGTAAGCAAATGCGGCGGCAGTACTCGGAAACTTTTTCACCATGGCGCCGTAGGTGGCAACGGAAACTTCCTGTCCTTCGGCAATTTCCTCCAAAGAACCCTCTGCTTTGACGGCACCCAACCCCAGAGGATCAAGGAGGCTGTCTTTCAATGCAATCAGGTTGGTTGGAATGGTTTTGAATGCATCAACAACACCGCCCCATAGGCTGAATGGCTCAGGCTCTGCCGCCCCTTCTTCTGCGGCAGCCTCTTGTCCGGCCTGGGCATAAAGCGCGTTCAGGGTTCCCACCACGGCTTCTTTGGCCAGCAGGCCGGTGAAAATACCCACGGCTGCAGGCCAGTTTTCGTCGGTTACGCCTAACGGATGGAACACCGGGGTAATGGCTTGACCGATTGCGGATAAGGCAGATTCCTGACTGTCTTCATGCCCAAAGCTGCCATCGGTTCCAACAGAGTTCAGTATGTTTAATACCATCACCATCGGGATGATGACTTTGCTGGCGCGTAACACGAAAGATTTAAGCCGGTCCCAGGTGTGGCGTAATATGCCCTTGACGGTTGGCAGGTGGTAAGGGGGCAGCTCCATGATGAATGGCATGCCCTGGCCGGGTAATAATGTGTGCTTCAGTGCCAGACCTGTGAGCACGGCGGCAGCAACCCCGATCAGGTACAGGCCAAAGACCAGATTTTGTCCCCCGCTGGGGAAGAAGGCAACCGCAAACAAAGCATAAATAGGCAGCCGGGCACCACATGACATGAAGGGTGCCATGGCCATGGTCATCATGCGGTCACGCCGGCTTTCCAGCGTGCGCGTGGCCATGACGGCCGGCACATTGCAGCCAAAGCCGACAATCAGCGGCACAAAGGATTTTCCGGGCAGCCCGATAAACCGCATGAAGCGGTCCATGACAAAGGCGGCACGGGCCATGTAGCCCGAGTCTTCCAGAATGGACAGGAAAATAAACAGAAATCCGATGACCGGGACAAATGTGGAAACGGTCTGAATCCCGCCGCCGATGCCGTTGGCCAAAACCACTTTCAGCCATTGCGGGCAGCCCATGGCTTCCAGGCCGTGGCCCAGGCCATCGACCAGCAAGGTACCGAACAGTTTGTCAAAGAAGTCGATGAATGCGCCACCCAGATTGATGGTAAACAAAAACATCAGGTACATCAGCAACAGGAAAATGGGGATGCCCAGAAACCGGTTCAGGACAATATGGTCGATTTTGTCTGAGGTGGTTTTGGAGACCTGCTGTTTGCGTGTAATGACATCATGAACCACTTTGCCAATAAAGGCGTAGCGTGCATCGGCGGTGACAATGTCAATGTCATCGCCCAGGATGGTTTCAGTCTGCTCACGCAGTTGGGAGATGGCTTCTTTTTGTTCCGGCGTCAGCAACTGGGTAATGCCGTGGTCACCTTCCAGTGCTTTGAGTGCAGCCCAGTGCGGGTTAAGCTGGCGTTGGGCGCAAAGTGCTGCGACGTTGGGAATCGCGGTGTTGACGGCCTGCGTCATTGCCAGAGGGTAAACCGGTTGGGCGGCAGGCAGCTTAAAGTTCTCTGACGTTGCCAGATGATTCTTCAGTTCTGCCACCCCTTGGCCTTGGGACGCAATAATCTGGAATACCGGGCATCCTATTTCCTGCTGGAGTTTGTTCGTGTCCAGCGCCATTCCCCGGGTTTCTGCCACATCCACCATGTTCAGCGCCACAATGACCGGCACGTCCATTTCCAGCAGTTGTGTTGTCAGAAAGAGGTTGCGCTCCAGATTGGAGGCATCCACAATGTTGACAATGACATCAGCCTCCCCGGAAAGCACATAGTCCCGGGCCACCTGCTCATCCAGCGATACACTGCTGTCAGTGGTGTCCAGGGAGTAAAGGCCGGGCAGGTCAATGACTTCAATCTTATGACCTTCGTGGACAAAATAGCCGGACTTCCGTTCGATAGTAACGCCAGGCCAGTTGCCAACCTGTTGATGTGCTCCCGTCAAGGCATTAAAAAAAGTGGTTTTACCGCTGTTCGGATTGCCAATGAGCGCGATGGTGTGTTTGATATTGGACATCTCTTATACCCAATGGAAAGTAAGTATCACAGCAGTTCAACTTGCAGTGAGGCGGCCTCGTGTTTACGCAGGCTCAGTGAAAAACCGCGAAGCCTGATTTCAACCGGGTCTCCCATCGGGGCAAGGCGTGTGACAGTGAACTCGGTGCCTGGCGTCAACCCCATTGCCAGCAGCTTTTGACGATAGGCTTTTCCGCCCTCAGTTTTTGTAAAGCCTGTAACGCGTGCGTTCTGACCAACTTTCATGTCTGTGAGGCTTGAAGTCATATGGTCTGTTTAATGTGTTTTAAGTAAGCACTGACGGAAAGGCCAGTACCTGTTTCAATTAAGGTGTATCGGTAGGCGTGACCATCACCTGATGCGCAATACCCGGCCCTATGGCCAGGCGAGTGTTGCCAATGGCGACAATCAATCCGCCATGCGCGTGCTCAATGGTTTTCAGAACGCTGCCAGGATTGATCCCCATGCTGGCCAGACGGTGGGCTGTATTTTTGCCGGTTCCGAAATTGACAACGCGAACCGGCTCCCCAATGGGAGCTAAAGGCAATGGCAGACAGGGCCCGAGGGCAGGTTTTGAGGACATGACAAATCCCATTAAAGCAGCAAAAGCGCAATATGCATCTGCGCTCAGCGTAACCAATATCCTAAGTGTCAGTAAAGGTGCTGTGGGTGATAAATCAGATATTGTTCTTACTGACTTCAGGAGTTGTTACCATTCTAGTATTGAATGATAATAATTGTCAATTAGATTCCTGTTATCTCTTTGATTTCTATCAATTTTATCGTGTGATATATTTTTGTTTGCAAACAAATTTTCCGCCGCACAGTGGGTAGCTGTGCGGCGTTTGGATGCTGGTAAAAGCGCAGTTATTTGGAAAACCCGGTAGGGCTTTGTTTTTTGCGTGCAATCAGCCACCCAATGCCCAATACGGTAACTACCATAAGCGCTTCAACGATATAGACGACCAGTTGGGGTATTGCTGCCAGAACCGGATCTAACAAAGGCTCGCTGACAATCATTTTGGCTGCGGTGAAGGCCAGAATACCCGCGCCAATATAAATAATGGATGGAAAGCGGGAAATGAGCTTCAGCACCAGCGTACTGCCAAAAACGACAATGGGGATGCTGATCAGCAAACCGATAACAACCAGCCCGAAATCATTCTGAGCCGCGCCGGCAACAGCCAGCACATTGTCCAGCCCCATGAGTGCATCAGCAATCACAATGGTTTTTAACGCTGCCAGAAAGCTCATGGGGGCAGCGTGTCCATGGGAGGCGTTTTCATCGGGATGTGCATCGTGGGGTTTCAGCAACTTGACCGCGATCCAGAGCAGGCCCAGGCCACCGACCAGTTTCAGGCCCGGAATGGTGAGCAGCCAGGCAACAATCAGTGTCATTAAAACCCGTATACCGATGGCACCGGCAGTACCCCAGATAATGGCTTTGCGTTGCAGATGCGCGGGCAGGTGCCGCGCTGCCAGCGCAATCACAATGGCGTTGTCGCCTGCCAGCACCAGGTCCAGCAAAATGATGGATAACAATGCCCAAAACCAGGCAGCAGATAAAAATTCCATATAAAGACCTTATTCAAGTTGATAACAGACGCCTTAGCGTGTATCTGCATCACAGCAGGTCAAGTGGAAATATGGGCAGAAAAGCACAAAATGAAAGATGGCTGGGAATTCAGAAACCAGCTTCAACAATCATCTGCACTTGGCGTAAGCCATACCTCCAGGTTGTAGCCTGGCAGTCAATCAGATATCGCTGAAGGTCTGGCTCAACATGTCGGTGTGACAAATCAGGTAAACCGGAAGCGTTTAAAAAGCTTCGTATTGACGATTTACCTTCGCTGTGCTGCTCAAATTTTGAGCACAACGCGAGTTACTCCCCTTCTTGAGAATCTTATGTTTGTTCACATAAAACCTCAGGTGCATATTAAATCATAAAAGACAAGGACTTGCAGACAAGAGGCCAAACAGGTGGACAGATATTCTTACAATCCGGCTATGGGAACGCAAATACACATTACAGATATTGAGGCGGCGATTAATTACTGGCGGGTGCAGCCAGGGATGATTGAGGGGGTGTCTTTGGGGGCACCGTTGCGTGAACTGGCAGCAGTGTACGGGCTGATGGTGTATCAGAAAAAAACGGAAATAGACCCGGCACAAATGTCCATGAAAGCCAAAGAGGCCTGGATGCAATGGTATCTGACTACACCGGATGCACCATGCATTGCCATTTGTACGACTAGCCAGGGAGATATGGTCTGCAAGGGGTGCGGGCGTACTTTCGAGGAGGTGCAGTACTGGACGGCGATGACGCCACCGCAAAAACGCGCTGTCTGGCGGCGGATTGTTCAGGAAGGTACCGCATGGCGTTTCACCCGGTATAAAGAGAGGGCAGCAGACGTTGCCAAAGACGATCAACTGGTGTCGCCGGACGAGGATAAGAAAAAAGGTTAAATAAAAAACCACTTCCTGCTAGGAAGTGGTTTTGAAATGAAGTTAAAACAAGCTTTACGGATGCAGCCGTTTGGCCAGTTCAACGGCTTTGCCGATGTAGTTGGCTGGAGTCAGCGCTTTCAGGCGGGTTTTTTCGGCTTGCGGCAAATCCAGCGTATCGATGAACGCGCGTAATGTTTCTGCTGTGACTTGTTTGCCACGGGTCATTTCTTTGAGCTGCTCGTAAGGGTTGGGCAGTCCGTAGCGGCGCATCACGGTTTGGATGGGCTCGGCCAGCACTTCCCATGCGGCATCCAGATCGGCGGCCAGTGCCGCTTCGTTAACCTCCAGCTTACCCAGGCCTTTTGCCAGGCTGTCCCATGCCAGCAGCGTGTAGCCGAATGCAACGCCCATATTGCGCAGGACGGTGGAGTCGGTCAGGTCACGCTGGAAGCGGCTGATCGGGAGTTTTTGTGACAGGTGGGCAAGCAATGCATTGGCCAGGCCGTAGTTGCCTTCGGCATTTTCAAAGTCAATCGGGTTGACTTTGTGCGGCATGGTTGACGAGCCGATTTCTCCGGCTTTGGGGCGCTGTTTGAAATAATGGAAAGAAATATAGCCCCAGACATCGCGTGCAAAATCAATGCCGATGGTGTTCAGGCGGGTAATGGCGTCGAACAGTTCGGCCATATAGTCATGGGGTTCGATCTGAATGGTGTAAGCGTTAAACGTTAGCCCCAGTTCATCTTGTACCACGTGGCGTGAAAAGGCTTCCCAGTCATAGTCGGGGTAAGCAACCATATGCGCGTTGTAATTACCGACAGCGCCATTCATTTTGGCCAGCAGTTCAACCCGTGCAATGCGCTGGCGCGCCTGCTGCAAGCGAATGGCCACGTTGGCAATTTCTTTGCCAACGGTGGTTGGGCTGGCGGTTTGGCCGTGCGTGCGGCTGAGCATCGAGGTCTGTGCATGTTCGCTGGACAGACGTTGCAGCGTGGCGATGATGCCGTCCAGTGCCGGCAGCAGCACGTCATCGCGTGCGGTTTTCAGCATCAGGGCGTGAGAGGTGTTGTTGATATCTTCGCTGGTGCAGGCAAAATGCACGAACTCTCCCACGGCATTTAGTTCCTGGGCAACGTCTGGCCATGCTTTGAACTGGTTTTTAATCCAATATTCAACTGCTTTGACATCATGGTTGGTTGTTTTTTCTATGTCTTTAATTTCCTGCGCATTGGCTGGAGAAAAGTTTTTGACCAAAGCGTTTAAATGTGAGCGTGCTTTTTCAGACAGCGAAGGAAATTCGGTGAAACCGGCATCTGACAAAGCGATGAACCAGGTAATTTCAACCTGTACCCGGCGGTGCATCAGGCCGTATTCAGACAGTGCGTGGCGTAATGGATTCAAACGGGCGGCGTATCGCCCGTCCAGCGGACATAAAGCGGTCAGTGGGGACATATCCATGAATTTTCCTTCGTGAAACGTGATCTTTTGTGCAAAAGATACTGAAAAAGCTATTTTAGGTGGGTTTGTTTATCCAACCGGAATTAGTGGTTCTCGGCGTTTTAAAAAGACGCTCATTTCAGCAGGGACATGTGTGGCAAGTGATGTGACAAGTTGTTTACGGGATAAGAGAAGCTCAAAAATAACCATGAGCACATATTTTGTTTTTCTTTTGAAAATGGCTTAACCATGCGGGTTTTAGGTGGATCCAATCACGCGCAACCAAGGCAGTTTACAGGCTTGGAAAGGATGGTGTTTTCCCTGAGCGGGTTTGTCCGATACAACTTCTGATTGACATCCATTAAATTGAGCGGGTGCTTTTGCATATGGATGAGGTACAGAACGTAAGGTTACGTTTTCAGTATTTTGAAATCGGGTTTTCAGGCGCTTTGGCGTATCCCCGCATAACGTATACACCTGCTGGCAGGGGTGTAAGGAGACAAGATAATGGACGAACAAATGGTGGTGAGAATCGGTGCCCCTCCCAATTACAGCGGGGCAGACAAAAAGCGCGATCACTCGGAAAAAGCTCCGGAAATAGGGCAGGAGGCAGGTATGAGTGAGCAGATCATTGCTCAGATCGAAGCCAACCCCGACTACATTGCATTGCGTAAAAAGCGCAACCTGCTGGGCGGCTCGCTAACGCTGGTGGTTCTGGTAATTTATTACGGCTTTATTTCGCTGATTGCATTTGATAAGGAGTTTCTTGCCAAACGTATTGGCGAAGGTGTGACAACCATTGGCGTACCGATAGGACTCGGTGTGATTGTGGTCATGATCATATTGACGGCTTTTTATGTGCGGCAGGCAAACAGAAGTTATGACGGCCTGATTGAAAAAATCAAATCGGAGATTCAACAATGATTCACTCCAAAAAAACATGGATGCCCCCAGTTGTTTTTCTGGGACTGGGCAGTTTGGCTTTGCAGGCGCAGGCGGCAGGGGATGTGGGTGTGGCAGACAAGCAGCCGACCAACTGGATTGCCATTGTGCTGTTTTTAGCATTTGTCGGGGCGACGCTGTTCATTACCAAATGGGCAGCTAAACGGACAAAATCTGCATCTGATTTTTATACGGCCGGCGGCGGTATTACAGGTTTTCAGAACGGGCTGGCGATTGCCGGGGACTTTATGTCTGCCGCTTCGTTTCTGGGGATTACGGCCGCGGTCATGATGACCGGATATGACGGACTGATCTATGCGATTGGATTTCTGGTCGGCTGGCCGATTGTGACGTTTCTGCTGGCAGAGCGTTTGCGCAATTTAGGTAAATATACGTTTGCCGATGTGGCCGGGTTCCGTTTTCAGCCTGTCCCTATCCGTATTTTCTCTGCATCGGGAACCCTGGTGGTGGTGGCGTTTTATCTGATCGCCCAGATGGTAGGGGCCGGGCAACTGATTAAACTGCTGTTCGGGCTGGATTACTGGATCGCCGTGATGCTGGTTGGCGTTTTGATGATGGTGTATGTGATGTTTGGCGGCATGACGGCCACGACATGGGTTCAAATCATCAAAGCCTGTCTGCTGCTGTTTGGCGTGACTTTCATGGCGTTCATGGTGCTTTGGAACTTTAATTTCAATCTGGGATCATTGTTTGCCAAAGCCGTTGAAGTGAAAGCGCTGCATGCGGCCAATGCCGGTATGACGCCTGATAAAGCGGCGGCGGCGGGGCAGGCGGTATTGTCACCGGGTGGATTTGTAAAAGATCCGATATCGGCTATTTCATTCGGTATGGCGCTGATGTTTGGTACGGCCGGACTGCCCCATATTCTGATGCGGTTCTTTACCGTGCCAAATGCCAAAGAGGCGCGTAAATCGGTTTTGTGGGCAACGGCATGGAATGGCTATTTTTACATCGTCATTTTCATCATCGGTTTTGGTGCCATTGCGCTGGTTACAACCAACCCTGAGTTTGCCAATACCGCTACAGGGGCGCTCAAAGGCGGGCAGGGGGCCAATAACATGGCTGCTGTGCTGGTCGCGAAAGCCGTAGGGGGTAACATTTTCTATGGCTTTATCTCCGCCGTGGCGTTTGCAACGATTCTGGCCGTGGTGGCCGGGCTGACACTTTCGGGTGCAGCCGCTATTTCACACGATGTGTATGCCACGGCAATTAAAAAAGGCAAGGCAACAACGCGTGAAGAACTGCGTGTTTCCAAAATCACGACCATTGTATTAGGTGCGGTTGCCGTGTTGCTGGGTATTGCATTCGAGAAACAGAATGTAGCCTTTATGGTGTCACTGGCGTTTGCGATTGCGGCGTCGGCTAACTTCCCAGTTTTGCTGCTTTCTGTGTTGTGGAAAAACTGTACGACCCGTGGAGCGGTGATTGGCGGATTTTTGGGCCTGATTTCATCGCTGGGCCTGACCATTGTTTCGCCACCGGTGTGGGAGGTGACATTGGGTAATCCTGCCGGGTCGGCATTGTTCCCTTATGCATCACCGGCATTGTTTTCTATGACGATCGGGTTTGTCGGCGTATGGTTGTTCTCGGTTCTGGATCGCAGCGCTCAGGCGCAGAAAGAACGGGCGCTGTTTCCCGCGCAGCAGATCCGCTCTGAAACCGGTATCGGGGCTTCCAGAGCAGCGGAGCATTGATCATTAAAAAGGGATTTGACCAATCCCTTTGGGTCATAGTTTGACTGATGCGGCATGTGCATTGCAGCACATGCCGCATGTTATTTTATGAATGGGTAAGGCGGGCAAGTAAGCCATGGAGTGCATGTTCAACTGTGGCATGACGAACTGCATGGCGATCGCCTGAGAAATGCATTTTTTCTGTTTGAATTTGCAGTTCTGCTGTGGCGGTGGAATGTATAGACAACCGCCGGGCAAATCCGAACCAGACCAACCCTACCGGTTTTTCTGCTGAGCCGCCGGAAGGTCCGGCAATGCCTGTCACGGATACGCTCCAGTGTGCCCGGGAATGGTTCAGTGCATTTTGGGCCATGGCGTGCGCGACGGGTTCGCTGACAGCGCCATGTTGTTCAATCAGCGCCAGAGGGATATCAAGCAACTCATGTTTGGCTTCGTTGGAGTAGGTGACAAAGCCACGTTCAAACCATTGGCTTGAACCCGCAAGGCTGGTGCAATAAGCTGCAATAAGCCCGCCAGTGCATGATTCCGCTGTGCATAACATCTGCTGGCGCTTTAATAATGCACCGGATAGTTCTGCAAGCAGGGGCTGTAATGAAGACGCATGGATCAAAGTCATAACAAAACGGGCACCTTTAGCTGGCGGCAAATGTGCGCTAAATGGAGATGTGACCAGAGGGCGTTACTAGCGTCCTGTTCCATTGGCAGACGAGCGTTGTTGCCAATAAGGGGTGAGCAACTGGTGCTCCTGATCAAACTGGGTATTGGTATTTTCTATCTGGGTGCCCAGGTTATTGATAATCCGCTGCTGAATGGATATATCGCGCTGGTTGAACTCATAACGCTCCCGCAATTGCATTGGCGCGTCGGCAGGGGATGAATAAGGCCGCATTTCCTGCTGCAACGTACGGCGGGTGTCTTCAAGAACGACCATTTCCTCTTGTGCCACACGCAACCGTTCCGTCAATGGCTGTAGTTGCTCTGCGCGAGCTTTATCATGAGATGCTGGCGAAGGATAACGGACGAGCAAACTGCGGGCAGAGGCATCTGCTCTTTCCTGTGCCTGCCGGGCTGCATCCTGTTGGCGGCGTTCAGCTTCCTGAGCAGCACGCTGTTGGGGAGTCAGTTGTGGCGGAATGACCGACAGTGTGGCGCCACTGAGACCCAAAACACGCTGTTCCCGGTAAAGGCATTCGCGAATCGGCCGGTCAGACACCAGTTTGCGTCCATCTGCTGTTTCGCAGGCGTACGTAATGGTTGTTGAGTTGGTGGTTGGCTTTTGTGCCCACGCAGGCGTTATTACAAAAGTAAGTAATAACAAAAAGGAAGCCAGACGTGTCAGCATAATAAGTATTCTATAACAACCTAAGGTACATATTAGACTAAAAAGCAGCAAAAAAGATGCCAAAAGATGTGAGTAATGTCAATTAATCAAGAATCATGAGACATGTTTCCCATGTTATACCAGTTTAATAACTTCAATTGGCAGAAGGTATATGAAAAAAAAAGGATTATCAAAAAGTATTGCTTATAACGCGATAGTTTTACAAGAACGTTAAGCGAAATAACCAAGAGTTATAAAACGAAATATGTCATATTTTTTACTAACTGTGACAATTATGACAGAGATTCAACATGATTTAACATTTTTGTCACGTTAAGCTCAGACCATTGCCCGCATTCCGAAGAGGTTCGTTCCTCTGATGACCATTCTGTGTCAGGCTGTTGATGGAACATGGCATTGACATTACACGCCAAATTGTTTCCGGTACGCCAGTACTTTGGCATGAAAAAGCGCAAACTCAGGGGCGGCAGAAGTTTGCAGATAGTCCAGCAGATCATGTAACGTCGCAATGGCAATCACAGGTAACTGGTGTGTTTGCTGCACATACTGTGCAGCGGAATGTTCCACATCGTGGATCTGTCCATCTGCCCCTAAGGCGGTGGCTTTTTCCTGTCTGTCTAAAGCGATGGCAACGCCGCAGGGTGTTCCGCCGGCATGCTGAATCAATGCCAGGGATTCGCGGACAGATGTTCCGGCAGAAATGACATCGTCAATGATCAGTACCCGGCCTTTTACCGGGGCGCCGACGAGCGTTCCGCCTTCGCCATGGTCTTTGGCTTCTTTGCGGTTATAAGCGAATGGTACGTTATGTCCCAGACGGGCCAGTTCAATCGCTACCGCTGCAGCCAGCGGGATGCCCTTGTATGCCGGGCCGAACAGCATGTCAAACGCTAGGCCGCTGGCAATCAGGCGCCGAGCATAAAACTGGGCCAGCAGGCTCAGCTTGGCGCCATCGTTGAATAACCCGGCATTAAAGAAGTAGGGAGACAAGCGTCCGGCTTTGGTGGTAAATTCTCCAAAACGCAGGACACCGTTTTCAACGGCGTTGCGAATGAATTCTTGAGCGAGCTGATCTGGTTCGTGCATCATTGACATAGGAGTATTCAGTTGTTTCGTTTGGTGAGTTTAAATCTCAATGGTATCCGCTCAGCATATACCAAAGGTGTTGCCCATTGGTTGGAGCGCACGCAACCCGATTGTATTTGTGTCCAGGAACTTAAGGCGCAATTGCCTGATATTCAGGGGCGTTTTGATCAGTTAGCTGATATGACAGGGTATTTTCACTGTGCTGAAAAAAAAGGGTACAGCGGCGTGGGAATCTATACCCGGAGCGAACCCAGCGATGTGGTTTATGGTTTGGGTGTGTGTGAGTTTGATGCCGAGGGCCGTTACGTCGAAGCGCGTTTTGACCGGCCAGGGAAAAAGCTTTCTGTGATCAGTTGTTACTTTCCTTCAGGGACCAGTTCCGAGGAGCGGCAGGAGGTCAAATACCGGTTCCTGGATGTGATGTACCCCCATCTGATGCAACTGAAGCAGGAAAGAGAGCTGATTTTGTGTGGTGATGTCAATATTGCGCACCATAACATCGATATTAAAAACTGGCGCGGTAATCAGAAGCATTCGGGGTTTTTGCCAGAGGAGCGTGCCTGGATGACCCGCTTGCTGGAAAGTGGCGGGTTGGTTGATGTGTTCCGTCGTTTGAACCCGCATCCTGATCAATATACCTGGTGGAGCAACCGGGGGCAGGCCTGGGCCAAAAACGTGGGCTGGCGTATTGATTATCACCTGGCAACGCCTGCAATCGCGGAGCAGGCGCGGTCTGAATTTATTTATAAGGATGAACGGTTTTCTGACCATGCGCCACTGGGCATTGACTATGATCTGGCAGTGGCATAACGTGAACCGGTCATCAATACTGCCAGGGCAGTTTTCCTGTGTTGGATATACTGGGCATGGCGCATCCGCTTTTCTCGCATCAGGGCACGCTTGCTGAATCAGGTGTCAAGAGCAAGAGGCAAGAGCGTGCGATGGATACGGTAATTTGATATATCAATATGATGAATTCCATTCAAAAATACGACTTTTCTCATTACAGCGAATCACAGTGTGCGACTCTGGAGGCATTGCTGAGCCGTTATTCCGCCTGGCCATTGACAGTTCCTGGGCCCAGTGAACAGGAACTGAACTTGGCGATTGATATTGCATTGCGGGCACCGGATCATGGGCACCTGAAACCATGGCGTTTTGTGGTGATACAGGGAGACGCACGCCAGGCATTGGCCGACGTTTTTGAACAGGCCGCGCACCAACGGGGGGCAGATGATGATGTGCCGCGGATGCGCAACAAGGCATTGGCCGCACCTGTGATCATTGCCCTGGGGGTACACATTACGCCGGCGCGCAAAGTACCGGCGCAGGAACAGGCATTTGCTGTTGCTGCGGCTGCAATGAACATTCTGAATGCGCTACAGGCGATGGGATACAGTGGTTTTTGGGGGACCGGGCCTAATGCCTATGATGTGAATGTGCAAAAAGCGCTGGGGTTTGCCGATGACGAACAATTGATCGGCTTTTTATATGCAGGCACACCGAAAGAACCGAAAAAGCATGTAGAGCGGCCAGACCCCGGAGCATTTATCCGTTACTGGACCGGAGGGTAACCTGTTGCAGATCCTATACAGGACCATATGATAAAGTCCTTAATCTGATAAATTGTTCACAAAGTTCGTAGGCTGCCAAGATATACAGAGTGCCGGTAAGCCTTGATAATTGGGGTCATAACGAAATCAAATGAACTAAAAGATTACAATATTCCTTCAAACGGGCAGAATATGGTGCCAGAACCTATCAAAATCTTGTTACAACTCAGTGACGCCCATATTGTGCCGGAAGGGCAGATGCTTTCGGGTAAGGTCGATACCCGTTCTTGCCTGATGCAGGCCATCAAACAAATCAAGCGCATGAAGTTACAGCCGTCAGCCGTTGTGATTACGGGGGATCTGGTTGATGATGGCGAGCTGCAAAGCTATGCGCATTTAAAAGATATTATTTCGATGCTGGATATGCCGGTTTATGTGCTGCCCGGAAATCATGACCGGCGGGATCATATGTTGCAGGCGTTCCCATCTTTAGTGCAGGACCCCCGCATGCAAAGTGCAGGGTTTATCCAGTACACCGCTCAGGTTGATGAGTTGCGTCTGGTCGTGCTGGACACCTCGGTGCCGGGTGAACCACATGGGGAATTGTGTGATGTGCGGCTGGACTGGCTGGAAGATGTTCTGGCGCAGGAGCCGGATTGCCCTACGGTGGTGGCCATGCATCATCCGCCATTCAAAACCGGTATGGCTTTTATGGACGGCATCAGGCTGTTGAAGGGCGTGTCCCGTCTGGAGCAGATCATTGCCAGTAACCGCCAGGTTCAGCGCGTGGTGTGCGGGCATGTCCACCGCATGTGTGCACATGCATTTGGCGGGACGGTTGCGATTACCACACCATCGGTGGCGCATCAGATGGCATTTCAGTTCCTGCCTGCAGAAGCTCCCAGTTTCACATTTGAATCTCCCGGGTGCCTGCTGCATACCTGGCAGGCGTCCAATGTCTGCGTTACATCCCATCTGATGGCGCTGGATGATTTTGCCGGGCCGTTTTCTTTTTAACCAAACAGGCCTCAATAAGCGCAGGCAGCCATCAACCCAGGCTGCAAGTGCTTTACACGCCCCAGACCACGGGCTTCCCGGCAGACTGCGCGGCCTTCAGCATTTCGATAAAAGGCCAGGCCCTTTGCTCTAAAGAAATAGGGATATTGGTTTCCTGCATGTCGGCCTGTGCCGCCTCATTGGCTTTAGGCGTGGCTTTGGCACGGTTTTTTTCAGCATCAATTGCTTTTTGCAAGGCGGTGATGGCCCCTGCAATCTCGTGAACATCAATAATGCCGGGTTTGCTGGGGTCTTTGCCGACAAGCTCCAGTATCTGCTGGGCCGGTTTGGTCAACATCAGTAAATCGCCTGTTGCCTGACTTTTGAATGTATAGGTCATGTCAGTACTTTCTTATCAATGGTCTGGGTTTGCTGTTATTGTATGCCCTGCAGGTGGAAATTTCTAAAAAGTGCAGCCGCTGCACATATCGTCGGGGTGGGTTTATCAGAAAAAGCCTGAAATACTGTATAAATATGTGCAAAATGCAGTCTCTACGATAATATACGCCCATGGCAGGAAATACATTAGGCGAACTGTTTCGCGTCACAAATTTTGGGGAGTCGCATGGCCCGGCAATCGGCTGTGTGGTTGATGGCTGTCCGCCCGGCTTGGCATTGACGGTGGCAGATATTCAGGTGGAGCTGGATCGCCGCAAACCGGGGACGTCACGCCATGTGACGCAGCGGCAGGAGGCCGATCAGGTGGAGATTCTCTCCGGCGTTTATGAGGGCTATACCACCGGGGCGCCGATTGCGCTGCTGATACGCAATACCGATCAGCGCAGCAAAGATTATTCCAATATTGCACAAAGTTTCAGGCCCGGACATGCGGATTTCAGTTATTGGTATAAATATGGCGTGCGGGACCCCCGCGGTGGCGGCCGCTCGTCTGCACGGTTGACGGCACCCACTGTGGCCGCAGGCGCGGTTGCTCGGAAATGGCTGCAGGAGCAGTACGGTACGACGTTTCGGGGCTGCATGACAGCGCTTGGCGCCATTGAGGTTGCAATAGAAGACTGGGCTCAGACAGAACAGAATCCCTTTTTTGCAGCCAACAACTCGCAGATTGCCGAGATGGAGGCTTATATGGATGCATTGCGCCGCGATGGAGATTCCATTGGTGCGCGCATCCGGGTTGAGGCGCAGCGGATGCCAGTAGGGCTGGGTGAGCCCATTTATGACCGGTTGGACGCTGATATTGCCAAGGCCATGATGGGACTGAATGCGGTTAAAGGGGTTGAAATTGGAGACGGATTCGCCAGTGTTTCACAACGAGGCAGTGAGCATGGTGATGAAATCACACCCGAAGGGTTTATGAGCAACCACGCAGGGGGCATTCTGGGCGGCGTTTCAACCGGGCAGGATCTGGTTGTACACCTTGCCATTAAACCGACCAGTTCGATCCGTGTGCCCCGGCGCTCGCTGGATACCGAAGGCAACCCTGTCACGGTGGAAACGCACGGGCGGCATGATCCGTGTGTCGGCATTCGTGCAACGCCAATTGCCGAAGCGCTGCTGGCGCTGGTGGTCATGGACCATGTGTTACGGCAGCGGGCTCTGCGCGGTGAAGTCAAAGGCGCAGGCTTTCCTTTTGTATGATGACTGCGCAAGGGGCCGTACAGGCGCATTGCTGCGGATATGAAAAACAATTGCCAGCAGCAACCTCTTGAATTGGGCTGATCCTGTCCTTAATTAAATAGAGTTAAATTGGACGGCATAAAAGTTTTTATGCCGCCACCCTGTTGAAACAACCAATTAATTTTTATAAACCATGAGTAAACAGACACAATCTTTTCAGGCGGAAGTGAAGCAATTGCTGCATCTGGTGACACATTCACTGTATTCCAATAAAGAAATTTTTCTACGTGAACTGGTCTCTAATGCTTCTGACGCCTGCGACAAGCTGCGTTTTGAAGCCATTGACAAACCCGCGCTGTATGAAGACCAGCCGGATTTGCAGATCCGGCTGTCCATTGATAAAGACGCACGCACGCTGACCATTACCGACAACGGGATTGGCATGTCTTTTGAAGAGGCGGCAAGCAATCTGGGCACCATTGCCAAAAGTGGAACGCGTGAGTTTATCAGCCAGTTGGAGGGTGATCAGAAGAAAGATGCCAATCTGATTGGTCAATTTGGCGTCGGGTTTTATTCCGGCTTTATTGTGGCTGACCGCATCACTGTTGAATCGCGCCGTGCGGGTTTGAATGCCGAAGACGGGGTACGCTGGCAAAGCGAGGGTGCCGGAGAATTTGAAATAGAAAATATCTCTCGCGAACAACGGGGCACATCGGTGACCCTGCATTTGCGTGAAGGTGAAGATGAGTGGCTGGAGCCCTGGAAGGTCAGGCAGATCATCAGTCGTTATTCAGACCATATTTCACTGCCGATTCTGATGCGCCAGCAGGAATGGGACAAAGACAAAGGCGAGTACATTGAGCAGGACGCGTGGGAGCCGGTCAACCAGGCCAACGCATTATGGACCCGTTCCAAAAATGAGATCGGTGACGAGCAATACATTGAGTTTTACAAACAGATTTCATGGGACAGTGAGGCGCCGCTGGCGTGGACGCATAACCGTGTAGAAGGGAAAACCGAATATACACAGTTGCTTTATATTCCGTCGCATGCGCCCATGGATATGTGGAACCGTGACAGCAAAGCGGGCGTCAAGCTGTATGTCAAACGCATCTTTATCATGGATGATGCGCAGCAACTGCTTCCTAATTACCTGCGTTTTGTCAAAGGAGTGATTGATTCGGCTGACCTGCCGCTGAATGTTTCTCGTGAGTTGTTGCAGGATAGCCGTGATGTGCGCATGATTCGTGATGGCTCGACCAAACGGGTTTTAAGTCTGCTGGAAGACATGGCAGACAGCGAAGATACGGCCAAGCAGGAAAAGTATCAAACCTTCTGGCATGAATTTGGCTCGGTGCTCAAAGAAGGCGTGGGTGAAGATAACAATAACCGCGAGCGCATTGCCAAGTTGCTGCGTTTTGCCTCCACCCAGTCTGATGCGCAGACAGTCTCTTTGGCTGATTATGTCGCGCGCATGCAGGACGGGCAAAAAGCCATTTATTATGTGACGGCCGATACGCTGGCAACAGCGAAAAACAGTCCCCAGTTAGAAATATTCAACGCCAAGGGTATTGAGGTGCTGCTGCTGACAGACCGTGTGGATGAATGGATGCTGAGCTTTTTGCAAGAGTTTGACGGTAAGCCCTTGCAGTCCGTTGCCAAAGGTACGGCAGACCTGGGTGATTTGCAAAATGAAGAAGAGAAAAAGCAAGCGCAGGATGCCGGCAATGATTTGCGGCCAGTATTGGAAAAAATCAAAAATGTGCTGCAAGAGCGGGTGAGTGAAGTGCGTGTCACTACACGGCTGGTTTCTTCGCCGGCATGTGTGGTGGTTTCGGAAGGGGCGCTGTCTTCCCATTTGACGCGTTTATTGCAACAGGCCGGTCAGGAGGTTCCTCAAACGCAGCCGATTCTGGAAATCAACCCGCAACATGCGCTGGTCAAAAAACTGGCCGCTTTCAACGAAGAGAATGCGGATCAGTTCAGTGATCTGGCGAACGTTATTTTTGATCAGGCGGTTCTGGCCGAAGGTGGTGCACTGGAGAATCCTGCTGCGTATGTACAGCGGGTGAACCGGTTGTTAATGTAATTGTGTGAACGTGAATGAAATATTTTTCAACGGGCTTCGGCCCGTTTTATTTTGGGTAAATAGGTAAAAGGTATTTAATGTGCGTGAAATCATGTGCAGAAAACGCCATGCAACCATTTGTGAAATGCATCAGCGTGTTATCGAAAGTACCTGTCGGTTCGTTATGAAGATAGTACTGACGGTGTGGGTGTTGCAGGTTCAATCGGCTGAAGTTCAATGTGAGCAGCTTTTTGATTTTCTACCGTCACAATGACGCGGTGGTGTGCATCCTGCCATATATAGGTGTCTGGCTGTGTAGAAGTTTTTTTGCCTAAAGCCTGGGCTGTCTGGACGACTTTAACCAGCGGCATACCGATACGGATTTGCTGTACCAGCCGGGAGGCGTTGGCGGTATAGCCTTCGGGAGCATGGTTGATGGTAGAGATGAGCTTGACCGTACTGTACAACTGAAAGCCGCACAGTATGACAAACAGAAAGACAATTGCCAGAATACCGATCCAGCCAAATGACCGACCTAATACCCAGCATGCAATACCGAGGACCGCCAGGACACAGATTGCGCCTAAAAATTTATTTTTCATAGGTTGGTATTGTAGATAAGGAAAACGGAAATAAAGCGTGGCATGGAAATAGCCATGCACTTTCAGCAGATCAGGTGCAGTTGCCATTGTTGTTGCCTTTGTTAATGGCCAGATAGCATGCATGCAAAATGAAGACATGCCTGCGATGATAGGCGAGTAAAATCTTTTTGTTTGATGATATCTGTTGAATAGTCGGCAGAATTTAATTTACAATGTCGAACATAATAATTCCTTTTCAGAAAAATTGGATACATGAAGATGCCTGTGAAGGCAGCCGTTTCTGAAAAATGATTTACTGTTCAGCAGACCAGATCTAGCCGAAGCAAAAAGAAGAATCGAAACATGGCAAAGCCAGTTTCAGCCATGATTAAAACAGCTTCAACCAATATGCAGGGTGCCATCATAAATAAGAGTTGACGCAGCCCTCAGCACATTCTGATCTCATAATAAATTTCGGGCCACATCATCAACGGGCGTTAGTTTTGTATCACGGCAATTGGCTGTGAGGTGTTCCTGTGCGTCGAAATCATTAAACCATTGATTGAAGTTGAATGATGAAAATGATCAGAAAATATTTATTGGCAGCCTTGGTCCTGGGGTTGCTGGCCCCTGTGATATATGCTGAAACCCCATCGTGGCTGGAGCTGTCTTCGGAGCCCTTATTCGGAACGGCACGCAATGCCAAACCCACGCTGACATTGGCGCTGTCAGTTGAGTTTCCTACCGTAGGGGCCCAATATCTGAGCGCCACGTATGATGAGGGTGCGGAATACATTGGTTATTTCAACCAGAACCTGTGTTACAACTATGACCGCACCCAGGGGTATTTCACCCCTGATAAAACCGCCAGTTCACATAAATGCGGGGGGCGCGGGTTCAGCGGCAACTTTTTAAACTGGGCAACGGGCTCAGCCATTGATGTGCTGCGCTACAGCCTGACAGGCGGAGACCGGATTTTGGATACGGAATCAAAAACCGTATTGCAGCGTGCTGTGCTGCAACAGGGATGGTATGGTTCCAACAGTAATTTTCCTGTCAAAACATTGACCCCTGCCCAGGCACTGCAAGCGGTGCCTGATGAATTAAGGCGGTTGCCAAATAACGCGTTGCACAACGGTACGGTTTATATCTACAACTGCTCTGACCGGATATATTTCCGTTCAGCTACCGGTGGGTCCTGCAGCGATAATAAAGATAATAACCAACTGGGCCGAAGTCTTTCATTAAAGGTTTACTTTTTTACCCGTGTTGAAGTTTGTACCAAGGCGTCAGATGGCAGCTTGTTCGATGTTCGGACCGTAGGCGGGGAAGATTACCCCTTGTGTGAAAAATATCCGTCCGGCTATTTCAAACCAACCGGAAAACTGCAGCGCTATAACGATGCATTGCGTGTGGCAGCGTTTGGATACCCGATTCACAATGTGCAGTCAGAATACTCGGGGGTATTGCGGGCGCCCATGAAATACGTAGGGCCCGTGACATTCAATGCAGACTATGAAAATGTTGGCGATAACCCGCGTAAAGAGTGGGATCCGCAAACCGGGGTCTTTTATAAAAACCCGGAAAAAGATACACAGTTTGGCATCAGCGGGGTCATCAATTACCTGAACCAGTTTGGACGCACGGGCCAGTACGGGGTCTATAAAACATATGACCATGGCAATGAGCTGTATTATGAGGCGCTGCGCTATCTGCAGGGCTTGAAGCCGACTGCAAAAGCACTGGAACCATTAAGATCAACAAGTGCTTATGATGGTTTTCCGGCATACAAGGAATGGACCGATCCGCATCCGCCGGTTTCTAATTTAGGCGCCACCGGAGATTACTCCTGCTACAGGAACCATATCCTGTTTATTGGCGATAAAAATACCCACTATGACAACCAGATTCCGGGAAATACGGGTGGTGCATCTGCAAACCGGGCTGCAAATCCGGCGGCGAATGAGCCTGATTTTGTGTACTGGACACGTATTGCCAGCGGGTTTGAGAATAACAGTGCAATGACCTATCAGGATGGTGCGGGCGAGAACCGGTCCACCAGGGGAAATCCAAGTCCGTATTCCATTAATCTGGAAACAGCCTGGACAGGCTCGGGGGGTAAAACCCGTTTCTATTTAGCCGGTATGGGCTATTGGGCCAATACGCACGATATCCGCGGGGCTCAATGGACAAGTCGCAACAATGCGTCGGGCTCTGGAGACCCGAGACGGCCGGGGATGCGCGCGCGCAGCTATTTCATTGACGTTAATGAAGGCAATGCATCGGCGACTGCAACGCAGCGGCGTACCAACCAGTTTGTTTATGGCGCCAAGTATGGAGGGTTTGACTCAGATGTCAGTTTTGGCGGCAGTCCTTTTACATCCGATGGTGTTCATTATGCCAATACGTTGTGGCTGCGCGAGCCGGCGGCGGCTCTTTTTCCGAAGACCTACTTTCTGGCTTCTGAGCCCGAAGCGGTGATTTCTGCATTTGATACCATTTTTGCTTCCATCGTATCAAGCAATTACAGTATTGCCGGCATGGCGTTCAGCAACAACTATACCGGATATGTTGCTGATGGCGATCAGACATACCAGGCTAGTTTTAACGGTTCTAACTGGAGCGGGGATATCACACTGAATGATGTGAAGGTTGATGCCGATGACAAGGTGACATTGGTCAGGCACGAAAACTGGGGGGTGGCCCAGCCTTTGAATGAAAAGCTATGGTCGGAGCGCCAGATTTTTGTCGGGCAGCGGCTGGCCGGTGATTATAAAGCGGTGGCATTTACCTGGGACCGCCTTTCGTCTTCGCAAAGAACGGCGATTTCCAGCGGTGCTTCAGCAACAGTGGGCCAGCAGCGTACCGATTATCTGCGGGGAGACCGCTCCAATGAAAGCAAAATGCGGTTACGCAGTGGGGTGCTGGGTGACATCATCAACTCCGGGGTTGTGTATAAAGGAGCACCTTTCAATCTGAAATACGATGCCGATTACACCACATTCCAAAATGCTTTGAGAGACCGCGCGGGGGTAGTTTATGCCGGTGCGAATGACGGGATGTTGCATGCTTTCAGTGCGGAGTCGGGTGAAGAATTGTTTGCCTATATTCCAAGTTTTGTGGTGCCTGATTTGTATCTGCTGACGTTGCCTGACTACAAACACCACAGCTATGTGGATGCCACCCCTGTTGTTGACGAGGCTAAAGTGGGTGACGAATGGAAAACGGTTCTTGTGGGCGGCGCCGGTGCTGGCGGACAAGGCGTGTACGCGCTGGATGTGACAGACCCGACCAAATTTGGCGCTGACAATCTGATATGGGAATTTACGGATGAAGATGACCCCGAACTTGGCAACGTAATGGGAAGTCCACGCATTGTGCGGATTGCAACCCAGTCTGCGCCCACGATGCCTATTGAGTACAAATGGTATGCCATTGTGCCCGGAGGCGTGAACGCTGAGGTAGAAGGCAACGCCAGTGTGATGTTAGGAATAAATACGCTGTTCATTCTGGATTTGTCCAAGCCAGCAGGGCAGCCGTGGCGTTTAAACAGCAACTACTATAAAGTGGTATTGCCTGGTGTTGCTAACCAGGCGCTGGGCATTATTAACCTGAGTGTGGCGGTGAATCGCAACAATACGCTGGAAGCGATTTATGCCGGGGATTTGTCGGGAACGTTATGGAAGGTTCCGCTGGGGACAAATCAAAGCTTGTGGTCTGCTGACAGTGCGCAGTTGTTGTTTATGGCGCCGCGAGGGCAGTCAATTTCCATGCCACCGATGGTCAGTTCGGACAATGCCAGAACGTACATTTCGTTTGGAACCGGTAAATACCTGGAAGTGGCTGATAACAACCCGCCCTACAAAGAGCAGGCGATTTATACGATTATAGATACCGGGGAGGAGGTTGACCTTGAGATGCTGGCACAGGCAACGATTGGGGTGGACCAACAGTTCACGGCACCCTCCTTTGTCTGGGGCTCGCCATCGGAAATTCAGAGTAACCCGGCAATGCGTGCCGGCTGGTATCTGAATCTTCCGGACTCGGAGAGCCGGGGAGAGCGCATTGTTTACAACATGGCACTCAAAGACGGCATTCTGGTGGCCAATTCGGTCATACCGTCTTTGGGCGGATGTGATGTGGGCAGCAGCAACCGCTACACCATGAATTTACGCAACGGAAGCGGTGAGTATGAAAACGTGCCGGACCAGATGCTGGGCGGGGCCTTCATTGTTGAAGGTGGGTATCGCGTGTGGGTAGACCCTGGAACCGGAACTGTCGTAGGCGGAACCGGCGGTGTTGCCGGCAGTGGCGGAACCAAAGATCCTGTGTTTGGCGGCGAGCTGCCGATTCCCGGGTCTATCACCGGCATTCTGGACTGGCGCGAACTGAATAATTACGACCAGCTTAAAAGCAGTTTTTAAAAAGGGCCATGCCGGTTTTCTGATGGAGCCGGCATGACATGCTGACGGGCAATGTTGAGACTTATAAGCGATAAGCGGCCAAAAGGTTGGTATATGCAAAAAGAACAATGGAGTTTAAAGCGGAAGACGCAGCGTGCTGGATTCACACTGGTGGAGATTCTGGTTGCGATTGTGATTTTGGGAATAGGCGCGATTGCCGTACTCGGATTGCAGGTGGCTGCCGTGAAATCCAGCATTGATGCCAAATACCAGAGCACAGCGCTGCAACTGGCCTCAGATCTGTCGGCCATGATGAGGGGCAACCCGACGGTTGCCAGCATGAACAGCAGCAGCAATCCGTATCTGATCAATAAAAACAATACGACGCCAGATGCAGTCAGCTCAGGCTCGGGGCTGGCGTCTCAGGGCAGTGCGTCGGCTATTGCGGTGGCAGACATCAAACAATGGTACGCACACGCCTATGAAACATTGCCTGCGGCAAAGGTCGTGGTCTGTTTTGACGCCAACCCTTATGACAGCGCAGGTGTGCCAAGGTGGGAATGCAGCGGGTCCGGTGCTACACCTTATATCAAAATCGGCTGGTCTTTGCGGCGGGGCAGCTCCGCTTTGGATCAGAAAGTACCGGGCGTAGTGATTCCAGTGGGGGTCTGTAACCCGCTGGATGCCAATGCAACGGCAGCGTGTGTCAGCGGCATTGCTGCAACACCGTAAATATGGGTGGTGATAAAGATGAATTTAATGATGAAAAAACAAAGCCAATTCATTCAGAGAAGCCACGCCTTGCGCTTTGCCTGGCAGGCGGGGTTGACGCTGGTGGAGCTGATGGTGGCGATGGCCTTGTCTTTGCTGGTGATTGCTGTGGCGCTGTTGTCGCTCATGGGCGTTGGGCAGGGGCTTCGCAGTACCAGTGCAACGGCGCAGCTCAATGATGCAGCGATGCTGGTAACTTCCGTGCTGCAGCGTTCCGCTGCGCAAGCAGGCTATCAGCCTTCGGGGACAGAGACGTTCACACGTGAAACTTATTATTCCGCTTTTAATGCACGCCCCGAACCCGATGTCTATGGGCGGGATGCAACCCAAATGGCAACGGCTGCTGCTGAAGTATCGTCCAGCGATATCAGTGGCTTTTATGCTGGCGGCGGCGGGGGCGGGCTGGCAACCAGTGGCAATACGGCGGGCAATGATTTGCTGGCAATCAGGTTTCAAGCGGTTCCCGAAACCGATGAAGAGAAAAAAGGGCTGACTGCCATGGCTGATTTATGTACCGGCAAGCCATTGACGACCAGTCCTTATGATACTTATTCGGCTGCTGACCGGTTTGAAATGCATAAGCCGATCTATACGTTTTTTGTGACGAATGATGTGCTGTATTGTAAAAGCTGGGCCCGCGCTGCCGGGAATTCCGAAGCCGTTGCAACGCCTATCATGGATGGCGTGCTTGCGTTTGAGGTGTTGTATGGTGTGTGGGACAGGACCACAGGGGCACAGGGCGCACCTAACCAGTGGAAGTCGGCAAGTGACATGGAAGCGGATGACTGGTATCGGGTCAAGCGTATTCGCGTTGGGCTGCTGTTGCAAAGCAAGGTGAACGCCGGACCGGCCCGAGATGAAGCGGCGACTTACTATCCTTTGGGGGAAGGGTTTTATACCAGTGCTGATCAGGGCTCCAAGGTAACGGTGAATTTCAAAGATGGCCGGGTGTTCAGAGTGGTGAACTTCACGGTCAATGTCAGCAACATGATGATACCTCGCAATGAGCAGTCATCTGATGAGGCGCATCAGGGCTGAGTCCCGTCTGGTGTGGGGATGTTATGAAAAATAATCAGTCAGAAAAAAGTGTTCTTTCTTTAAAAGCGCAACATGGTGTAACGATTGTTGTGGTGTTGATTGTGCTGATGCTGATGTCGCTGTTAGGTGTAGCGGCAGCCAAAGTTGCAATGCTTTCAAGTCAGTCGACGCGTTATCAGCGGGACTACCGTGTGGCGTATGAGTCGGCGCAAGCAGCACTTACCGATGCCATCATGGATATTGAGTCGGGCAGCCGGAAAGATATGTTTTTTGCCGGAAACGAAGCGCAGTTCCCGGCGAACTGTGGCAACAGCGGCAATACCAAGGGGCTTTGTTTATATGAAGAAGATCCGCAGAAGACTCCGGAAATTTATGCCATGGACTTTGCAAATAGCGACAAGGTGGTTCCTTATGGCGCATTTACCGGCCGCAGTTTTGCAAGCGGCGCAACCGGGCTGAAACCAGTCAAGCCACCCCGTTACATCATTGAACGGCGGGAAGATACTGTCGGTCTGTATGCCAACCCGGTAAGCGGGCACTATATTCCGCGCCCACCCATTTATCGGATTACGGCAATGGGGTTTGGCCCGAGTGAATCCGTTTATGCCGTCATACAGGCGGATTATCGAAAAGCAAACTGACTGCGGATGATTGAAGAAGTCATGCAAATAAATCGACAGGGGAAATGAACCATATGTTTTTACGCAGCAAAATTTTTTATGCAAAGCAGCGCGGGTTTACTTTGCTTGAGTTGATGGTGGTGGTTGCAATTG
Source organism: Saezia sanguinis (assembly GCF_963921665.1). Lineage (NCBI taxonomy): Bacteria > Pseudomonadati > Pseudomonadota > Betaproteobacteria > Burkholderiales > Saeziaceae > Saezia > Saezia sanguinis. The sequence goes on along the minus strand of NZ_CAWUGC010000014.1, from coordinate 192,353 downwards.
TCGGGATCATTGCCGTGTTTGCCTACCCGAGCTACAGGGATTCAATCGTTAAGGGCTGGCGGACAGAAGGGCGGGCGGCGCTGGCGGCATTGCAGATGGAGCAGGAGCAATATATCAACCAGACGGGACAATATAAAGTGTTTTCTGCGGGTGCGTCGACCAGTGGTTTTACAACATATTCCGGCTCTAATAAGGAGAGTTCGGCTTATCTGCTGGGTGCGCGTGAATGTGCGGGAAAAAGCCTGCGTGAATGTGTTGTGGTTTTTGGCAAGCCCTCAGCGTCCAAATCTGATCCTGTCATTACGGAGTTGACATTGGATAGCGCGGGGAGCAAATCGTGCTCCGGCGCTGCCGTATCGGTTTGCTGGCCATGAGCAACCATAAAGGTGAGACTGCTACTGCCTGTAGTCTTGTAGCCTGTAGATAGCAAAACATGAAAGCTGGTATGAAAGATAGATATGCTGCAAAAGGGTTCACGCTGATCGAGTTGCTGGTGGTGCTTATGCTTTTGGTCATATTGATGACCTGGGCAGTTCCGGGATTTAATGACTTTAAAAGAAACTATCAACTGGAATCTGCACTTGTCAGGCTGGACTCTTCAATCGGTTGGGCGCGCAGCCAGGCGATTCGCATGCAGTCGTTTGTTGTTGTGCAACCCGTGGGAGGTTCCTGGGCGCAGGGGTGGCGGGTATTTGCCGATAAGAACCGCAATGGGAGTTACGATGCAGGCACAGATGAAGTTCTTCAAACGGAAGAGAAGTTTGCCGACACGCTGACGGTGACGGGCGGCAATTCCGTTCAGATCAATCCTTCCGGGATGATTACTGAAATTACGGCCGTGGCCCGTTTGTCAAATGGCGCCAGGACGCGCAATGTATCGGTGCGCATGAACCGTCTGTTCATTTGTGATCCGGTGACTTCAGGGCTTCCTTCCAATGCTTCAATTCCGTCGTGTTCCTGATTGCGGGTGAAGCAAGTGATGAAGCAGGTGGCCAATAAAAAAAGCCATCTGGTCAGATGGCTTCCCAAGGAAGATATACGAAGGTTATACGCTCAGGGCAGCAATTGCTGCTTTGGCGTTGTCCATGGCTTTTTCCCAGGCATCTGGCCCCATGCCGAGACCTTCGGCGCGGATAAACGTGATATCGGTCATGCCCATGAACCCCAGTACGACTTTCAGATAGCTTTCCTGATGGTCCATCGCCTGTGCGGCTTCAGATGTTGAATAAAATCCGCCCCGGGCAGAAAGCACATAGACTTTTTTGCCGGTTACCAGGCCAATCGGGCCTTTTTCTGTGTATTTGAATGTTTTGCCGGCCTGGGCCAGGCGGTCAATCCAGTTTTTAAGCTGAGCCGGTATGGAAAAGTTATACATGGGCGCGCCAATGGCGATGGTGTCGGCGGCTTGCAGCTCGTCAATCAGTTGCAGCGTCAGTTTGTTTTCCGCGCGTTGCGGTTCAGTCAGGTCTGCGTGGTCAAGTCCCAGGCGGAAACCAAGCGAATCCATGTCCAGCGGCTTAATCGGCTGTTTGATCAGGTCCAGGTGGTTCACTTGTGCCTGCGGGTGTTTGGCCTTGATGTGTGTGACCAGTGCAGCGGTAAGCTGGCGTGATGCGGATTTTTCTCCCAACGGGCTGGAGTCGACTTGCAAAATGTTCATTTTGTGAAATACCTTTTTCTAAAAAATAAGGGGAAGCACGTTGTTTCCCTTGGTTCGTATTATGATCATGCATCAGTGTTTTGATAAGAGGGCATTTTTGCGATATATTGTTGCATGTATAGAACAATAGATGATTATGCAGGATTGGAACGATATTCAAATATTCACCGAGGTGGCGCAGTCTGGCAGCTTTACCGCAGCGGCGATAAAGCTGGAAGTGCCTAAATCCAAGGTTTCCAGAAGGGTGGCCGCGTTGGAGAGCCGTCTGGGTGTGCGGTTGCTGCACCGGACCACCCGCACTTTGTCATTAACCCAGGCGGGGACTGCCTTTTTACAGCATTGCCAGGTTATGCGGCAGGAGGCCGAGGCTGCCGAAGATGTTGTAGCTGGTTTGTTACAGGAGCCACGCGGAACGGTGCGGATTACGTGCCCTGTCACGGTGGCGCATACATGGCTGGGCGCATTGATGCCTGGATTTTTGCGTAAAAATCCGTTGGTACGGGTTGAAATGCAGGTGACTAACCGTGTGGTCAACCCGGTGGAAGAGGGCATTGATGTGGCCTTGCGGGTTCGCAGCAGTCTGGATGAAAGCGGTTCATTGGTGATTAAACGGCTGGGGTATTCAAGACAGGAACTGGTGGCTGCACGTGAGCTGCTGCCGCCTGCCGGGTTTTTAACCAGGCCGGAAGATCTTGACGGGCTGGAAACGATCGCCATGTCTGCCCTGGACGGGCAAACCACCTGGGTGTTGCAGGCAGAAGATGGGCGTGTACATGAATTCACGCACCGGCCACGTTATGTGGCGGATGACCTGCAGACGCTGAGGCTGGCGGTTTTGCAGGGTGTGGGTATCACGCTGCTTCCCGTTGAGCTGTGCTGGGAAGATATACATGCCGGCCGGTTGCTTAAAGTGCTGCCCGGCTGGGCTATGCCGCGTGGGTATGTCCATGCGGTGTTTGCATCACGGCGCGGGATGTCAACGGCAGTGCGTTCTTTTCTGGATTATCTAGGGACGGAGCGTGAGCACAATGAACATTGGTTTGGTGCCATGCTTTAATGGATGATCAAAAAGACCGTGTTTGTCAGTGCGGGGAGGTCTGAATTTTACGGATGTTGATGGCACCAGATAAAAAGCCGAAGACGCTGGTTTTCGGGATGTTTTCAGGTATGATGAGTTCGGACAAAAAAATGTGTATGCATCAGGCTATTCCATGCAGCAAACAGAAGCGACTTTAACTGCGGCTCCAGTGCCAAGCACTGAAAAAAATGGCGGTTTATATCCACCGATGGAAATATTGCAAAAGCAGAAAAAAAGTCAGTCAAAGCCAAGACATTGGCTGGGAGCGGCAGGGTGGTTTCTGATGGTTGCGGTATTGACGATTGCATTTATGGAACCCCGTAGTCTGGATAAGGTGTGGGGGATCTGGATTTTTTACTTGGGGCTGGCTCTGATTTTTTTAACTATCAGCATACCAATCAATATCATTTTGCACGAAGTGGGACACATGCTTGCTGGGCTGTTCTGCGGGATGCGTTTGTTGGTCTTAAGCGTGGGGCGGTGGCGTTTTGAACGGTCTGTGCAGGGGTTCCGGCTGAGGAGGGCAACACCTATTGCCGGTATCAGCGGGTTGGCGATGATGGTGCCAGATGTGACGCATACGAGGGCTTCGCCTAAGCGCGATCATGTGATTATTTTTTTAGGCGGGCCGGTCATGAACCTGGCCTGTGCTGCGCTGGCGTTGGTGGCGGCCTATGCACTGTCACTACATCTGATAGTCAATGTGTTTTTGTATACGTTTGGTGCAATGGCGTTGTTTGTTGGTGTGCTGAATCTGATGCCGCTCAAAATACAAAACTGGCGTACAGATGGTCTGCAAATCATAGATGTGTTCAGGCATAAAGAAGATATTCTGATGCAAAACATCCAGTATTTGTCGGGGTTGGCACTGACAGGTTTAAGAGCGCGGCAGTGGCCGCCGGAGTTGATACCGCAAGAACAAGTGGCTGGTGATGGAGCGCTTCCTTTTTTTACCCGGATCAGCGCACAGAATGCGCGGCTGATTTACGCATTGGATTGTGATGATGAAAAAATGGCACGGCCTTGTGTAGAGTGGCTGGCAAAGCATTTTGACCAGATTCCTGACGGTTTGCGGCAACTGGTTGCGGTTTTGATTGCAAGTTATGCAGCACAGATGTGTGGCGACAAAGATCTGCTGGCGGCGTGGCGCCCCTGGTGTGACGGGGGCTTGACTGATACCGGCGCGGTATGTCATTGGCTGGATGCCGAGCTTGCATGGCTGAACGGGGATGATTTGAAAGCCCGGCAATATATACAGCAGGCACAAGCTGCCATGTCTACAGTGATGAGCCGGGTTGACCAGCAGATGCTGGAGGAAAGCTTATCATCTCTTCAATTGCGAATGCGCGGTGGCCATCAGGAAATATGCCACACGGGTTCTTAAAATGCATACCGTATATACCGCTGATGAATGAAAATACGCCCCTGAGCTCAGAGCCAATGCTGTATCCGCCGCCAAAGCGCAAAACCGGAGCGCAGGACACACCTGCAACTGGTGGGAACGAATGGCTGTTTTATGCCATCTGGGGTGCGATTCTGGCAGCCACGACGCTGGTGGTTGCTTTGTTCATGGAGGGTGTAGAGGGGGCCAGAAACTCGGTGCCTACATTGCTGAGCGTATTTGGTTTTGGCGTATTGCTGCTGGTGTGTTTCTGGTTCAATGTGGTTTTGCATGAAGCCGGGCATTGCATTGCAGGCAGCATGGGGGGACGGCGTGTTTATATCATTGCCGTTGGGCCTTTGTGGTTTAAGCGTACCCCCTGGGGGTGGCGTTTGCGCTGGTATAAGCGCATCCAGGAGATTGGCGGCCTTGCGTTTATGCTGCCTAAAGCCGGACGGCAGTCTTCCAAGGCGGAAGATGTGATGTATTCGCTGGGCGGTCCGCTGGCTAATTTTGTTCTGGCGCTGGTCTGCTGGGGTTTGTTGTCATCGGGGGCAGATGGTTTGTGGCGCATGGTGCTTTACACAGTGATGGTTCAATCGTTGATTATTGGTGTCATGAATCTGCTGCCATTTCATGTAGGCGCCTGGAGAACAGATGGACAGGCGGTTCTTGATACCTGCTTTGCACCGCCATCATCCTTGGGGCAGCAAATCACACAGCTGACCGCGTTGGAGTTTGAGGGGGTATCCACCCGGAACTGGCCGCAAGACCTGGTGCCAACGGAAGCGCAGTTCCAGGCGGCCGAGCATGTCACGGTGGCGCATCTGATTCAGATTTTTCGCCTGACATATGCCATTGCCTGCAGGGATGATGTGCAGGCGCAGCAGTGCGCATACTGGTTTGCGCAACATTATGATACGCCGGAACTGGATGCAACATTGCAGTCTCAGACCGCGCTGTTGATGGCAATTTATGCATTAGTGATGTGTAAGGACGTTGCCTTATGCAAAGCTTGGCGCAGCCATTGGTCACAGGACCAGGTACAGGTGTTTGACGGTTCCGCACAGGCATATATTTACTGGCTGGATGCAGAGCTGGCGCTTGCGGCTGGAAATATCGAGCAGGCTAAACAAGCGTGTGTGAAGGCGTACGGAGCGTTGCAGGATTGCATGGCTAAGAGCGATGTGATGCAACTGCAGGCATATCTGATATCTGTTGTTCAGCGCATTGATGCACTTGAGAAGGATATGAGCGGGGGATTTAAACAAGCTGTTTAAGAAGCAGACGCACCCGGTATCAAGTCTGGATTTGGTCTGCCATATGCAGATTTGCAATGGATATGATAGATTGGCTCCATTCATTTTAATCACAAATTTTTTTATTTATATCTTTTAAGGAGAAGGCATTCATGAAATTTCGTCCTACTTCATTATTGACCGCTATGGCTGTTGCCTGCGGCTTTGCTTTTTCTGTTGCGGCTCACGCTGACAATATCAAAATTGCATTTGTTGGCCCGATCACCGGCCCGGTGACGCAATATGGCGATATGGTCAAAGAAGGGGTGCAGACCGCAGTGGAAATGATCAATGCCAATGGCGGTGTGAACGGCCAGCAACTGGAGATTGTTTACATTGACGATGCCTGTGAGCCCAAACAGGGACCGACCGCAGCCAACCGTGTGGTGAATGAGGGCATCGGGTTTGTTGTCGGACATGTGTGCTCAGGCGCTACGATTTCCGCGGTGGATATTTATAACAACGAAGGCGTTGTTATGGTCACGCCTTCGGCTACAGCGCCAGGGGTGACAGATGGCAAGAACCTGGAAACCATTTTCCGTACCATCGGGCGTGATGACCAGCAAGGGCCTGCGGCAGCGAAATTTATCATTGAGCATGTCAAGCCGCAGCGCGTTGTGGTGTTGCATGACAAACAGTCTTACGGACAGGGTATTGCGACGTCCGTGCGCGATAACCTGCAAAGCGCTGGCGTGAATGTGGTGTTTTTTGAAGGGATCAATGCCGGAGACAGTGATTATTCGGCAACGATTACCCGCATCAAGAGTTCAGGGGCTGATTTTGTTTATTTCGGCGGCTACCACCCTGAGATGGGGTTGTTAATGCGTCAGGCAGCCGAGCAAGGCATTAAAGCGCGCTTCATGGGCCCGGAAGGTGCGGGCAACCCGGAGATTAACGCGATTGCAGGTAAAGCGGTTGAAGGGATGCTGGTGACGTTGCCGGCAGATTTCTCCAGCGATCCTGAAAACGGCAAGATTGTGCAGGCCTTTGAAAGCAAGGGGCGTAATGCCAGTGGCGCTTTCCAGCTGACAGCTTATGCGGCAGTGCAAACGATTGCAGAAGGTATTAAGGGTGCGGGGTCAACCGATCCAGTGAAGGTGGCGCAGTACCTGCATGGAGCGACATTGAATACCACCATTGGTAAAACGTCGTGGAACGCTCAGGGGGATTTGAATGAGTTCAACTTCCAGGTGTATTCATGGCACCAGGATGGTTCACGCTCGCCTGCTAAATGAGCATGATGTAATTTGTTGAGTCCGATTTGAAAACGCTGCGCCTTAGTATGGTGCAGCGTTTTTTTATGGGGTTTTACAAGGGATATAGGGTAACTACCTATGGCAGGAGAGGTGAAAAAGAAATTATTGTGTAACTTTTGCAAGGTACGCGCATAGCCCGATGGGTAGGGTAAACGGTATCAGGTAAAAATTAAAAAATTGATATGCTTGTGGTGCACAGGCCTTGACCAGCTTGCTTCAAAGATGCCCCCGATACAACCGGATGGCATATTGAAGCGGGTCTGGGAAAGCCAGGAGTTCATTTTTACTGGGTATCAGGATAGACGTCAGGCCAGAACCTAACCGTGTGCGACTCGATGGCCGGGCACATGAGATTGATGCAAGTACGTGATGAAGTGTTAGACAATGTTGTATACGTTTTGCTGGGCGGCATGATTCTTGCGGGTTTGTCATAGCGATAGAACATTTGTCGGGAGATCTCAAAAAGGGGCATGTAAAGTGGCGCTTATGCACTGTTTCAGTGCGAAATGTTGCGGCAGGCTTCTTTTGTGGACAGATTGTGTTTCATTTTTTCAGGAGAATTTTTCATGAAATATGTGTTCCGCCCCCAATCCGTTTTGACTGCTTTGGCGCTGGCCTGCGGTTTTGCGCTGTCCGCAGCTAGCGCACAGGCCGATGTGATTAAGATTGCTGCTGTTGGGCCCATGACCGGGCCGGTCACGCAATATGGTGACCAGATCAAAGCCGGGGCATTGACGGCCATTGAGGCGATTAACGCGGCCGGAGGGGTTAACGGGCATACTTTTGAAATGGTGCCAGTGGACGATGCCTGTGAACCTAAACAGGGGCCGATTGCCGCCAATAAAGTGGTTAACGACGGGATTAAATTTGCTGTTGGCATTGCCTGTTCAGGCGCAGCAATTGCTTCGACCGACATTTACGAGAATGAGGGCGTTGTCCTGATCACCCCGGGGGCTACTTCGCCGCTGGTGACAGAGGGCAAGGGGTATGAGTACATTTTCCGCACCATTGGTCGTGACGACCAGCAGGGCCCTTTGGCAGCCAAGTTTATTGCAGAGCAGGTCAAGCCCAACCTGGTGGTTGTGTTGCATGACAAACAGTCTTATGGGCAGGGTATTGCCACTTCAGTTTATGAAGCGTTGAAAAAGGCGGGCGTGAATGTGGCTTTCTTTGAGGGCATCAACCCCGGAGACAGCGATTATTCGGCCATGATCACCCGTGTGAAGACCTCTGGCGCAGATTTTGTCTACTTTGGTGGCTATCACCCGGAAATGGGGCTGTTGCTGCGCCAGGCTGCTGAGCAGGGGCTGAAAGTGCAGTTCATGGGGCCGGAAGGGGTTGCAAACTCTGAGCTTAGCGCCATTGCCGGGCCGTCATCTGAGGGTATGCTGCTGACATTCCCGGCAGATTTTTCGTCAGATCCGGCGAACGCCAAAATTGTGGAGGCTTTCAGAGCCAAAGGGCGCGAGGCTGACGGTGCATTTACATTGACGGCTTATGCCGCAGTGCAGGCGCTGGCCGAAGCCATCAAGCAAACGGGCTCGACCGATCCGGACGTAATTGCCAAATACCTGCATACACATGCGATTGATACCGTGATTGGCAAAGGCACTGCATGGGATGAACAAGGCGATGTCAAGGACTTTGATTTTGCTGTGTTCCGCTGGCATGCCAATGGGCCAAAAACACCTGTGAAATAAGCATAAAAAGTTTGTATGCGGCACGGAACCCCTTTCTGGGTTCAGTGCCTGCATACACGGTGTCAATAGGAGAAAAATAGGTTTTTGTTCATCAGATAGCAGAAGATGGATTTGTCTTTGTTTGATTGTTGGGGCGTTTCAGGGCATAAAAAACATGGAATTAACTCGTGTTTATCGGCAACAGCTAAAGCATCATGCAATGAAATGGTATTCTTCTAAGTTCCCTGCTACCTTATACAGGGATAACGGCGGACATTTATATATAAGTCATATGAATGTAGATACCCAACTATCTTTCTGATGCCAAAAGTACAGAAGCTGTTGTTTGGTCTGCCACCATTTACCTTGACAGCACTAGTCAAACCGGACGGCGCACGCATTTTCCCGTGCAGCATCCGGCATATGCTGTGTTGATTCTGTCTCAGGTAGACGCAGCGGAGGGCTGCAAAATGGTGCTCAATTAAAAATTAAAGGTCATGCATATGTCTGACATGTTGCCGCAACTTATACAGCAATGCTTCAATGGGCTGTCGCTTGGGGCCATTTATGCTCTGATCGCGATTGGTTATACGATTGTTTACGGCATTATCGGGATGATCAATTTTGCGCATGGCGAAATTTATATGGTGGGTGCTTACGTGGGCGTTGTGGCTTTGGCTGCCATGGGGACTCAGGCCGGGGCACCGGTCGCAACGGTTGCGTTGCTGATTGGCGCAGCGGTTCTGATTTCGGTACTGGTGACAGGAACGTTTGGCTACAGCACAGAAAAGGTGGCTTATCGCCCGCTGCGCCAAAGCCCGCGTCTGGTGGCGCTGATTTCTGCTATCGGGATGTCCATCACATTACAGAATTATGTGGCCTTGGGTCAGGGCGCCAAAGACATGGCGGCCCCTTCTTTGGTTACGGGTGGTTTCGTATTTCATCTGGGAACAGATTTTGACGTGAACATTTCATATGGGCGGTTGATGATCATCGTTGTGACGGTGCTGCTGATGATTGCCCTGACATTGTTCATCAAGTACTCCCGCACGGGCCGTGCATCCCGCGCCTGTTCGCAGGATTTGCGCATGGCCAACCTGTTGGGGATTGATACCAACAAGATCATTTCCTCCATGTTTGTGCTGGGCGCGGTTCTGGCGGCTGTGGGCGGGGTGCTGTATGCGCTGACCTTTATCAAAATCAGCCCATTCATTGGTTTTATTGCAGGGATTAAAGCGTTTACCGCCGCCGTATTGGGCGGTATTGGCAGCATCCCAGGGGCCATGCTCGGGGGCGTGATTCTGGGGCTGGCCGAGACGTTTGCCGCCGCTTATATTTCTGCTGAATACAAAGACATCGTTTCATTTGGTTTGCTGGTGCTGATTTTGCTGTTTAAGCCGACCGGGTTGCTGGGCAAGCCGGAAGTGGAAAAGGTGTGATGATGGGCACGATGCAAAGCACATTTAAAAATGCCATCATCGCCAGCATTCTGACGGCGATCATCCTGATGCCCATTGTGGGGATGCCCCTGCAGCGTGAAGGCATTAATCTGGTTATTAACTACCAGATATGGAAGGTCGGGGTCGGTTGTCTGGCTGTGTTTCTGTTCCAGATGGCAAGCCCGTTTTTTGTCAGGCTGCCATCGGTGAGCCGGTTGACCATCATTGTGGTGGCTGTTCTGTCGCTGATACTGATTGTGCATCCGCTGTATTCGGATTATGCGGCGGTTGCAACGATGTGGTCGCTGGCCTGGCGTGTGGGCCTGGTTGTTTTTTGTGCAGTGGCCATACCGTTGCTGATCCGATTGAATGAACGCATTGCCTCTTCGCGCAGTGAATCCCGGCCGGCGCTCACATCAAACCCCTGGGTGGTGGCTGCGGTGATTGTGGTTGCTGTCGTCTGGCCGTTCATGGCGGATCGCAGCGCGTTGAACGTCAGTACGTTGGTGCTGATTTATATCGTTCTGGGCCTGGGGCTGAACATTGTGGTTGGGTTTGCCGGCCTGCTGGATCTGGGGTATGTCGGGTTTTATGCGATCGGGGCATATACCTATGCGCTTCTTTTCAAGTTTTGCGGATTAGGGTTCTGGGAGGCGCTGCCTGTCGCTGGGTTGATTACCGCGATTTTCGGATTTATATTGGGATTCCCGGTGCTGCGGTTGCGGGGGGATTATCTTGCCATTGTGACGCTCGGGTTTGGTGAAATCATCCGTTTGCTGCTGTTAAATCTGAACCAGTGGACAGGGGGGCCGGACGGTATATCGAATATTCCCAAGCCGTCGATATTCGGGTTGGAAATGTCGCGCCGCGCCAGCGATGGCGGACAAACGTTTCACCAGTTTGTTTCGTCCACATTGGGTATTGACTGGTCGTTCAACACCATGCATGTGATGATTTTCATGTACCTGATCGGGCTGCTCATGGCGCTGGTGACGCTGTGGGTTTCGAACCGGTTGATACGCATGCCCATTGGCCGTGCCTGGGAAGCGCTGCGCGAAGATGAAATTGCGTGCCGTTCGCTGGGGCTGAATCCGACCAATATCAAGCTTTCGGCCTTTACGCTGGGTGCGATGTTTGCCGGGTTTGCCGGTGCTTTGTTTGCTGCCATGCAAAGCAATGTGACGCCCAAATCGTTTGAGTTTATGGAGTCTGCGCTGATTCTGGCAATTGTCGTGCTGGGTGGCATGGGGTCGCAGTTGGGGGTGATTCTGGCGGCAATTTTGATTACAGCGCTGCCGGAAATTGCACGTGATTTTGCCGAATACCGCATGCTGGTGTTTGGCCTGATCATGGTGCTGATGATGCGCTGGCGGCCGCAGGGGCTGTTGCCAATGAAGCGTCCGCATGTGGAGCTCAGAACATGAGTAGTGTATTGTTGAATGTTGAGCAGTTGAGCATGCGTTTTGGCGGTCTGCTGGCTGTGGATGGCGTTGGGTTTGAGGTGCTGTCTGACGAGGTGTTTGCCATTATTGGCCCGAACGGGGCTGGCAAGACCACGGTGTTTAACTGTGTCGGGGGCTTTTATAAGCCGACGGCTGGCACGGTGGTGTTTGACGGGAAGAATATCACAGGCCTGCCAAGCCATAAGGTGGCGCAGCATGGTGTTGTGCGCACCTTTCAGAATGTGCGGTTGTTCAAAGGGCTGACGGTGCTGGAAAATCTGCTGGTGGCCCAGCATATGCGGCTGAAAAGCCGGATGATTGGCGGGCTGCTGAAGCTCAAGTCATTCAACCGTTCTGAGCAAAGGGCGCAGGAGCGGGCTGCGCAGTGGCTTGATTTTATGGGGCTGCGTGAATTTTCCAACCGCGAGGCGGGCAACCTGCCTTATGGCTATCAGCGTAAGCTCGAAATTGCCCGCTGTATGATTACCGAGCCGCGTTTGCTGATGCTCGATGAGCCGGCGGCGGGGTTGAATCCGCAGGAAAAGCACGATTTGCAGAAGATGATTGACCGTTTGCGCCGTGAGTTTAATGTGGCGGTATTGCTCATTGAGCATGACATGAGCCTGGTGATGGGGGTGTCTGACCGGATTCTGGTGATGGAGCATGGCCGCCCGATCATCACGGGCACACCTGAGCAGGTGCGCAATGACGAGCGTGTGATTAAAGCGTATTTGGGAGAGGCCTGAGCATGGACGCAGCACAAGAAAAAAGCCCGGTCATTCTCCAGCTGGAAGAGGTCAGAACTTTTTACGGTGCGATTCAGGCACTGCACGATGTGTCTGTTGAAGTTCGGCGCGGCGAGATTGTGACTTTGATTGGTAGCAACGGTGCTGGGAAAACCACCACGCTGATGACGATCTGCGGCAGCCCCCGCGCTGGAACGGGCAAGGTCTTTTTTGAAGGGGAAGATATTACGCTGTTGCCTACGCATGAAATCATGCGCAAGGGGATTGCCATTTCGCCAGAGGGGCGTCGTATTTTTTCCAGCCTGACGGTGACGGAAAACCTGCAAATGGGCGGTTTCTTCAGTGCCAAGCAGGAGATAGAGGCCGGTATCGAGCATGTCTTTGATTTATTTCCGCGGTTGCGTGAGCGCGCAACACAGCGGGCTGGGACCATGTCCGGCGGCGAACAGCAAATGCTGGCGATTGGCCGCGCGCTGATGACCAAGCCCAAGCTTTTACTGCTGGATGAGCCGACACTGGGCTTGGCGCCTTTGATCATCAAGCAGATTTTTGACATTATTCAAACGATTCGTGCAAGCGGCGTGACGATTTTTCTGGTGGAGCAAAATGCCAACAAAGCACTGCAGGTGGCGGATCGCGGCTATGTGCTGGAAACAGGCCGGGTTGTGCTCAGCGATACAGGTGCCAACCTGATGATCAATGAAGATGTGAAAAAAGCCTATCTGGGACATTGATGCTGCAAAGGGCAGCTTTAAAACGGCTGTTCAGGCACGCCGGGTTTGGCGTGCCATGCATCCGTGAAAATGCGCTCGCTATCCTCGCTTGTCTTGTTAGATTCTGTGCCGTTTGATCCCCTAAGCCTGGCAGAGTATGTCACAATGGAGGGCAGTAACAGGTATGACGGGGATGCAAAACGATGAGCAAGTCGTCTAATGAAGAGCAATGTGATGTTCTGGTGCGTGGCGGCGGTATTGCCGGCCGGACGCTGGCGATGCTGCTGGCGCGTGACGGGTTTAATATTGCGCTGGTTGAGCGGCCAACGCCCATGGATGAGTCCAAGGACCCCCGCGCCTATGCGCTGAATGCCGCAGCGGTCAAGCTGCTCAGGGATCTGCGGGTCTGGCCGAAAGAGGATGCCTGCCCGGTTTACGATATGCAGATTGCCGGAGATTCCGGCGGGCAACTGGCTTTTTCAGCCTGGCGGCAGGAGGTGGATACACTGACCTATATTGTGCCGGCTGTTGCCATTGAACGGGCGCTGGATAAGGCGCTTGATTTCCAGTCACGGGTGCAGCGGCTGAACGCACAGGAAAATCCTCGCTTGCCCCAAACGCCATTGGTTGCCATTTGTGAAGGGCGTGACAGCGAAACCCGTGCCGCGTTCGGGTTCAAAATGAAAGCGTCTGAGTATGGACATTCTTCCTTGGCGGCGCGGCTGGTGTGTGAGCATGGTCATGGACACATTGCCCGCCAGTGGTTCAGCGGGCAGGATATTTTGGCATTGTTGCCCCTGACATCGGAAAATGACAAGGAAGTCAGCCTGGTCTGGTCAGTGCCTTCAGCCCGTGCGGCAGAATTACAGGCTTTGTCGGCGGCAGAATTTGAAGCGGTGTTGCGCGAAGCTTCTCATGGGGCTTTGGGTGAACTGCGCTTGAAAACACCGGTAGTCGGCTGGGCGCTGCGGTTTGCGCACGCCGAGCGCTGGATTGCCCGTGCGCACGGGCAGACGGCTGTACTGGTTGCCGATGCCGCGCATGCCATGCACCCGCTGGCGGGGCAGGGGCTTAATGTGGGCCTGGGAGATGTGATGGAACTGGCCCGCGTGCTGCGCGAAAAAGAAACCTGGCGCTCACTGGGCGATGAAAAAATGCTGCGCCCTTATGAACGTGCCAGGCAGACGGCGTTTTTGAAGGTCGGCGGAGCATGCAATGCGTTGTTCCATATTTATACGGGCCAGGCCGCACCGCTGAAAGCGGTGCGCAATGCGGGTATGAATGTGGTCAATGCCGTCAAACCGCTCAAACGCTGGCTGGTCGGCCAGGCCAGTCAAAATTAATGGAATTTATGGGTTATTTTTTAATCTGAGGGTGAGAGTCCGCTATTTCAAATTGATGAACAGGAGAATTGTGTTGAATAAGATATGGCGCAGCGTGTTGGCTGCAATGATGGGAATTGGTATTTTGTGCAGCGCAACGATGGCCTGGGCAGAGGATTTAGAGGCCATTAAAAAGGCCATCAGCCAGAAATGGACCCAGAATATGCCCGCACTGCCGCCAGTGCAGGAAGTGCGTGCAACCGGTATCAGCGGTTTGTATGAAGTCCGCCTGGGCGAAAGTGAAATTGTGTACGCCGATGCCAAGGGCGACTATATTCTCCAGGGTAACCTGCTTGATTTGCAGAACCGCCGGGATCTAACGCAGGAGCGTATTGACCAGTTGACCGCGGTGGATTTTAAGGCCTTGCCGTTTAAAGATGCGATTGTCATTAAACGTGGTGATGGCTCGCGGCAACTGGCGGTGTTTGAAGACCCGAATTGCGGCTACTGCCATAAATTTGAGCAGCAACTGGCAACCGTGGATAATGTGACGGTGTATGTATTCCTGTACCCGATTCTTTCCCCAGACTCACATGCCAAATCCAGAAATATCTGGTGTGCCGCCAACCCGGCGCAGGCATGGCAAGACTGGATGCTGCGTCAAAAGGCGCCCAGCAATGCGGCGTGCGATACCGCACCGCTGGTGCGCAATGTGGCGTTTGGAGAAAAGTACCGTATTACCGGAACACCAACCCTGATTTTTGCCGATGGCTCTAGGATTCCGGGCGCGGTAGATCCGGCAACCATCGAGCAGCGCCTGGCAGTGGCGCATGCACAATAATACGGCAATGTCAGTGCTGATTTGTTGACAGAAAGAGTACGTATGCTGGAATACGGGTTGCGCATCCAGAGTGCCAAAGCACATGTTTTTGAACTGTCGCTGGTGATTCCGGCGCCTGCGCAAACGCAGCATGTCAGCTTGCCGGTGTGGATTCCGGGCAGTTATCTGGTGCGTGAGTTTGCCAAACACCTGTCAGGCCTGCAGGCATGGCAGGATGGCCGGGCCAGAAAAATTCGCCAGTTGGATAAGTGCTCCTGGGAGATTGCGTGCGATTCCAGTGCGGGGGCGCTCGAATTGAACTGGCAGGTGTATGCGTTCGATACATCGGTGCGTACAGCGTTTCTGGATCAGCGGCGTGGTTTTCTCAATGGCACCAGTGCATTTTTACGCGTTCATGGACGGGAAGATGAAGCTGTTCGTCTGAACGTGGCAAAACCGCATGAACCTGAATTGCATGACTGGTCTGTGGCATGTGCATTGCCGTGCACGAAGGGTGACTCACAAGGGTTTGGCGCCTACAAGGCGGCCAATTATGATGAACTGGTCGATTCGCCAATAGAGCTGGGGACATTCTGGCGTGGGCGGTTCCGCGCTGCTGGTGTAGTGCATGAGTTTGTTGTGGCGGGTGCTCCTGCCACTTTTGATGGCAAGCGCCTGCTGGCCGATACGCAGCGGATCTGCGAAGCGGAGATTGCATTCTGGCATGGTAAAAACGGCAAACCGCCGTTTAAGCGGTATGTGTTTATGCTCAATGCAATGAGTGATGCCTATGGTGGGCTGGAACACCGTGCCAGCACAGCGCTGGTATGCCAGCGGTGCGATTTGCCCCGTAAAGGAGAGCCTGCCGGAGAAAAGCTGCGCTCCGGTTATCAGACGCTGCTGGGGCTGATCAGCCATGAATACTTTCATGCCTGGAATGTGAAGCGCCTGCGCCCGGCAGCTTTTGAGCGTTATGACTACACACAGGAAAACTACACCGAGCTGTTGTGGTTTTTTGAAGGGTTTACCAGTTATTACGATGACCTGATGTTGCGCCGTGCCGACCTGGTGGATGACCAGCAATATCTGGCTTTACTGGCTAAAAATATCAATGCGGTTCAGGCCATGCCCGGGCGCTTGAAGCAAACGGTTGCGCAGGCCAGTTTTGATGCCTGGATCAAATACTACCGGGTGGATGAAAATACGCCGAATGCAACCGTCAGTTATTACACCAAGGGTGCTTTGGTGGCTTTGTGTCTGGATTTGACTTTGCGTGCTCAGGACAAAGGATCATTGGACGACGTGATGCGATTGCTTTGGCAAAAGCACGGTGGGCCTGTTTCTGAGGCTGATATTGCCAGCGCGTTTAAATCCATCAGCGGGCGGTCATATGCAAGAGAGTTGCGTGCCTGGGTGCACAGCACAGCAGACTTGCCGGCAGAGAAATTATTGCGCAGCGCCGGGGTTGAAATGAAACACGCAACGGCAACGGTGGAGCAGCAACTGGGCTTGAAAGTGGCTGAAAGCACTTCGGGGGTGGTGGTTAAGACGGTGCTGAATGAATCAGCGGCGCAACGGGCGGGGATTGCGGCTGGCGACGAACTGATTGCAGTGAATGGCTGGCGTCTGAAAACGCTGAAAGACTGGTGTCTTTATGCGCCCGCAGAAACAAGCGCTGAGCTGACACTGGCGCGTGATGCAATGCTGCTGACAGTGACGCTGGAGATGGCGCACTCTTCTGTGGCGCGGACGGCCCGCCTGACACGGCTGCCTGAAGCCAAATTGAAACAACAGGCTGCGGCGTTGAGAAACTGGCCCCGTAAATAGCACCGCCGATAAACCATCGTACGGTGCTTCATATTCAAAATGGCACCATGCTCCAGTAAATGGCATAGAGTGCTGCACATGTACTGAACCAGACACCATAAATCTGTGTCGTGGAAAGCCAGCGGCGCAGCAGTTTGACAATGCCTGCCATGATCAGCATATAACAGGTAAAGCGTAGCCAGCGCGCGCCTGCGCCCATAAAAAGGAATGCTGCAAAATCAAGTTGCTGGCTGCCGGCGTACCAGGCGTATATTTTGTAGGGCATGCCGCTGAATCCGCCGCTGAGCATACTGAAAGCGCCATGCTGCTGGTATTGCAGTGCCACCTTTTCTATCAGGGAGGGCGAAATCCATGGCACCGTTTCGAGCACTTTGCGGGCCAGTTCCGGGGCATGCACAGCGAAGAAGTAGGCACAACTACCGCCAAGCATTGCGCCGGCCCATGCGGCGAAAACAGCCTGAAAAGCCAGCCGGAAAGAAAGAATGACAATAGCAGTTAAAAAGACGTCCGGAACAATGAAAAAGACAGTGGCTTCTGAAAACCCCCACAGAAAAGCGATAACTAACAAAATACCGCACATGCGGAGAGAAAGCGTGTTTTCAGCAGGCATTGTGATAGGGTTCAATGGTGGTGCAGTATCCTGGCTAATCCAGAGGTGATAGAAAATCTAAAATCTGTTGCAGGTGCACAGTATCCAGTTTGCCATAAATGGGTTGTGAATTTGTGCCCGTTGAGTCTGGCGAAAATTGCCAGAAAGTAGTGTGCAGTGACAGTGTGCCTAATGGCTGCTGGCCTGCATACAAATGCAGTTGAACCGCAACCGGTTCTGCGGCATCCGAAAGGCCGATGGTCAGAGGCTGACCAGCAGCAATGGTTTGCTCCAGCAGGCGATTCAGTTCGGGGGCTTGTTGTTTGGCGATGTGAAGCCATGTTTGATTGCCCGGCCTGTGAATGTCAACCACCGTCCATTGTGAAAGCAGTTGATTCATGGTGGCCAGTGTATCAGTTGATGGGAGTATCCGGCCTGTCAGTGTGGCGGATGATGGGGCACTATCGGCGGTTTCCCGAGACGGGAAGCCGGAGGCAGAGGCAGCTGCCGCTGGTGCAGGGCGCAGCATGGCATCCAGCGCAGGAGGAGGTTCTGTTGCAGGTGCCGACGATGCTGATTGCGCGCTGCTGGGGGGGCTTGTTGCGGCTATGGGTGCTGGTGAGCGCGAAGGCATTGCAGAACCTGCCACAGTGGCAAGCCTGTCATCAATATGGCGGGACTGTTGCTGTGGCACTGACTGTTGACGCGCTGCGGGTACAGAGGCCAAGCGGTCAGATCCTATAGCAGATGTCGGCGTAGGAGATGTTTGCATGGCAGGTGCTGCTGGTGTTTCCGGTCTTGCAGCAGATGCAGATGTGCCAGCCGCTGTCACAACCGATGTATCTCTGCCGGTGGCAGGCAGGGTAATGGCCTGAGAAAAAGATGCCGAAGATGCTGGCACGGGTGTTCTTTGTGCCGCAAGGTGCTCCGAAACAGTGTCTTCGGTGATCGACAGGCGATCAGATGGCGCTGGCTGACGCGGTGAGGCTGTTACCACAGGTGGTTGCGGCATAGCCTGAGCCGGCTTTTCTTCTACCTCTGCTTTCTCCGCAGAAATGGATGCCGCTGGTGCTGACTCAAGGGCGGGACGAGGTATGTGGGCGATAGGGGGTGCTTCTGCAACAGATAGGGTGTCATGTGCGGGTGGCGAAAAAACGCGGGGTTCTGCAGTAATGATCTCTATGGAAGGAGAAAGATTTGCGTCCTGACGCAGGCGGCTTTGTTCGGCTTGATCAGGCACCGCAGCAGGTTCTGCCTGCTGGGGTACTGGCTGAGGTGCTGGCTGAGGTACTGGGGCTGGCAGCGTGTTGACAGGCATAGGCATGCTGGCCGTTCGGTGATCGTTTTCATCCAGGAACTGTTGCGGGTCATTGATGGCCCATAGCAGCCCGATAAAGCCGGCTACCAGCAATGTCGCAAATGCTGCATTCCACGGCATGTGCGAGCTTCCAAACAAAGCGTTGAGTACACGCTTCCACCATGGTGCGGGTGGCGGCGTGGTCGGGGCTGGTGTGACAGCATCATGCGCGGCTTTGAGTATGGCATCGCGTGTGGCCGCAGCAGGTTTGGTTTGTGCATCCGGTGCCTGCTCCAGTGCCTTTTGAAGACGGGCATCCTGCCAGTGATGTTGTGGCCCGGTCATGATGAGCCCCCCAGTTCATTCAAATAGCGCTGCATGCAATGGCGCAGCTTCTGCATGGCATAGCGCAGGCGGCTTTTCACGGTCTCAAAAGGCAGTGACAGGCTTTGGGCCATTTCTTCTATGGAAGCATCGTTTTCATGGTGCAGCAAAAAAGCGCTGCGCTGCACGGGCGGCAGGTCATCAATGCATTTGAGCAACTGTGAGCCTGCGGCACGCCAGTAAGCGGAGTCTTCGCTGGAGTGTGCCGTCATGCCCAAAGTGGCCTGAATCCACTCCATCGGGTCGCCGGTATTTTCTTCCGTTTCAATGGTTACGTATTTGTTCTGGCTGCGGAACCGGTCAATGGCGGCATGGTGTGCAATTGTGTAAGCCCAGGTTTTCCATGACGCGCCGCCCTGGTCCGGTGGCAAAAACCCGGCCCGGTTGGCAATGATACGCATCCAGACGTCCTGAAACACTTCTTCAGCCTGCGAAACCAGTGCAGAACCAAGTATCCGCCGGATAAAGCGCAGCATGGCGCTTTCATGGCGGGTGTAGAGGGTGTCAAAAGCGGCACTGTTGCCGCAAACGTAAGCAATCATCAGTTCTTCGTCGCTAAAGTGTTGATGCGAAATGGACATTCAGCAATGGTTCTTAGATGTTTTACGTTGGATGTACTGGCAAAGGGTTAGTTTAATCTCAGAAAGTAAAAAACTTTTTTAACCCCTAACCCCGGTGGGCTGCGTATAAAACATCATCTTAACAAGGAGTGGACCATGGCGCACCATTGTCGAACAGAAAAAAGGTATTTATGGGGAACGGGGCGATTGCAAAAACAGGCTTTGGCCTGGCTGGGGCTGTTTGTTTTTATGATCACGGTTCTGCTGGTCAATTCTGCTGCGTGGGCACAACAGGAAAATACACGGCAGACAACACAAAGTCCTTACTTTTATATTCCGGGTGGGAAAGAAGGGGTCGATGAACTGCCGCTTAAAAATACCGATGTGGATGTGCGTATTTCCGGTGTCATTGCAGACGTGACCATCGTGCAGCATTACAGCAATACCGGTTCGCAGCCAATTGAAGCCAAATATGTGTTTCCGGGTTCTACCCGTGCAGCGGTATATGCGATGAATGTACGCATCGGCGAGCGGCTGATTGAGGCCGATATCCGCGAAAAGCAACAGGCGCGTGCCGAGTATGAAGCGGCCCGTGAAGAGGGCAAAACAGCAGCCTTGCTGGAAGAACACCTGCCAAATGTGTTTCAGATGAATGTGGCCAACATCATGCCGGGGGACGATGTGCGGGTTGAGCTTCATTACACGGAACTGCTGGTGCCGCAGTCGGCAAACTACCAGTTTGTGTTTCCGACCGTGGTGGGGCCGCGTTACAACAGCCCGCATACGCAGGACCCGCGCTCACAGGCAGCGGCTTCCGCTACCAGCCTGCCGTATCTGCATGCCGGAGAGCCCAGCAGCAGTGACTTTCATCTGAAAGCCGTTATTGTGTCACCGCTGGGGATTAAAGAGGTATCGTCTCCATCGCACGAGCTTCAGGTGGCGTTGGCAGAACACGATCAGCGTGCAAACATTGATCTGGGGCAGAGTGCGCAGGCCAATAACCGTGATTTCATTTTGAACTATCGCCTGGCCGGAGACCAGATCGAGTCCGGCGTGATGTTGTATCAGGGGGAAAATGAAAATTTCTTTTTAGCCATGGTGCAGCCGCCCAAGGCCATCAGCAGTGAGATGATTCCACCGCGGGACTATATTTTTGTGGTGGATATTTCGGGCTCAATGGGCGGGTTTCCGCTCGATACAGCCAAACAGGTGGTGAAAGAACTGATGGGCACCCTGCGCCCGAATGACACGTTCAATGTACTGCTGTTTTCCGGCAGCAGCAGCACACTGGCGCCGCAGTCGGTGGCTGCAACAGAGGAAAATATCCAGAAGGCGCTGCAGATGCTGAGCACCTACCATGGCAGCGGCAGTACCGAGCTGATTCCTGCGCTGCGCCACGTGTATGGTTTGGAAAAGGCTCCCAACCTGTCACGGACCGTGGTGATTGTGACCGACGGTTATGTCAGCGTAGAGAAGGAAGCGTTTGATCTGGTGCGCCAGAACCTGGATAAAGCCAATGTGTTTGCCTTTGGCATCGGCTCTTCTGTGAACCGCTACCTGATCGAAGGGCTGGCGCGTGCCGGTATGGGTGAGCCGTTTGTTATTACGAACGCGGCCCAGGCCGCTGAGCAGGCGCAGGTATTTCAGCGCATGATTGCTTCACCCGTGCTGACCAGTGTCAAGGCTGGTTTCCAGGGGTTTGATGTGTATGATGTGGAGCCCAGCCATCTGCCCGATGTGCTGGGAGAGCGCCCGGTCATTGTGTTTGGCAAATGGCGTGGCGAAGCTACGGGCAGTATTGTGATCGAAGGTCAAAGCGCAAACGGCCCCTATCAGCAGGTGCTGACCGTATCCGGGCAGGCCAGCCGGGATGCCTCTGCCTTGCGTTACCTGTGGGCACGCAGCCGTATTGACGGGCTGATGGATAAAGAGCGTCTGGGTTATGGCAATTTCTACAAAGAGCAGATCACCGAACTGGGTCTGAAATACAGCCTGCTGACGCCGTATACCAGCTTTGTCGCTGTGGACCATACCGTGCGCAACCAGGGTGGTGAATCGACTTCTGTGACCCAACCGTTGCCGATGCCGCAAGGGGTTAGTGATCTGGCGGTTGGCGCACAGGGCAATATGCGCTACCAGGCGGCGGCAAGTCCTGCAATGGCTATGCCTTCTGCGCCGACATCGGCAATGGGGTCTGATCGCCTGCCCACTGTAGCTGTAGCGCAATCGGCAGATGAGCGCAAAGAAGAACTGGCACGGGAAGCGCCTTCAGTTGTTGCAGAGCCTGCCTTATCCGAACCGGTCTCCACAACGATGACGGGAACTGCAACGACAGTGGATACGGCTGCTTCTGCACAGAGTCAACCGGCGCAAGAAACATCCGTTTCAGAGCGGGATAGCCAAACCGTTGTGGACAAGCCTGTGGTAGTTGATGAAGGTGGTTTGCCGGGCTGGGTTCTGCCTTTGTTGTTGCTTGTGGTTGCCGCAGGTGTGCTTTGGGCTATTCTGGGGTATGTCCGGCGCAGCCGCCAGCACAAAGGATAGGTTCAGTTTCTGAGAAGACGTTTTTAGCAAGTTAAGGGTATGCCGGAGGAGTGAAGCGCGTGATGCAGATCATTGCTCCGGCGCCCGGATTCAAATTTGAATAAAGGAATACATCATGATGCAACGATTCTGGATGGGGCGCCGGCATCCATTGGCGGCGGCCATTTGCTTTTCGCTGTTATTGACCTCGGGAGGCCCGGCTGTTTATGGCAGGACGCCGGCGGTTGCTTCGTCAGTGGTCTGGCCCCAGCCTCAGGTGCAGACGCCTTTGGAGCCGGGGCGTGCAGTACAGGTACAGATACAAATGGTGCCGAATTTCAGAGCACCCAGCGCAACGTCATGCAACCGTGCCCCCGTAATGCGGGAGGTTCCTGGCGGCAGGTCACAGGGCGGATGGGCGTATGAAAGCCATGCTGAAGACAGGTTGATGTTGTCCCGTAGCGATGCAATGCCGTTGCGCGATGAGATCAGTGCCCCTGTTCCTGCTGCAGCACCCCCTGTCGCTCCAATGGAGACAGCGCGGCCATCTCCTGTGACAGGGAGTAGCAGTGCCGCCAGCGAACGTGTCAGAGGTGCAGATGTTGTCCGCCCGGAACCCGCACAGCAAACCCGTGTGACAGCCGGCATGGTGGATGACAATGCGGATTTTGGTGAATATCTGGCGTATTTAAAACGGCATGCCCAGGTTGTACACCGTGAGCGCGATGTGAGTGAGCGCCATGTGTTATGGGTGCGTGATGAGCAGGGCCGTTCTGTGCCGGATGCCGAAGTGGCGATCATGTCCCAGCAAGGTGCTGCCATGTGGGCACGGACTGATGCGGCGGGCCGTGTCTGGGTGCACCCCAACGCGTTTGATCCTCAAAAAACAGCATCCACCTACCAGGTGTATGTGCGTAAGGGGGATCAGCAGACACAGGGCATACTGCGCCGCGCTGACCGGAGTGCGCTGGAGCTGGTATTGCCGTCCGTGCCGGTGGCCCAGCGTGCCCAATTGGATCTGGTTTTTCTGATAGATTCTACAGGTTCGATGGGCGATGAAATCGCCAAATTGCGGGCCAGCCTGAAAAGCATCACCGCAGAAGTCGCGCAACTGCCAAGCCAGCCGGATTTATGCCTGGGGCTGGTGACGTACCGGGATCAGGGGGATGCTTATTTGTTGCGCAGCTACGATATGACCAATGACGTGGATGCCTTTCAGCGCATTCTCAACCAGTTGCAGGCCAATGGGGGCGGCGATGAACCGGAAGCCATGAACGAAGCCTTCAATGAAACGGTACATAATCTGAGCTGGCGTGGCAGCGGCGCCACACGGCTGGTGGTTTTGCTGGCAGATGCGCCTCCTCATCTCGATTATGGTGGCCCGCAGTACGATGACGACATGGTGGCGGCTTTGGGGATGGGGATTAAAGTGTTCAGTGTAGGGGCCAGCGGGCTGAATGAACAGGGAGAGTACATTCAGCGACAGATTGCCCAGTACACGGGGGGTAAATTCGTGTTTCTAACCTATAAAGACGCCAGCAACCCCGCCAGTGGCCCGGGAGCCCAGACGGTGCATGATGTGCGCAATTATTCTGTGGAAACGCTGGATCAGTTGATTGTGCGTCTGGTACGGGAGGAACTGGCCTACTTGCCAAGCGCACAATAAATGATTAAAATCACACACTCCCGGTTCTGACAGAATGCAGGGTAATATATCGGGTATGTATAAAACGGCGCATTAGCTCAGTTGGTTAGAGCGGTGGAATCATAATCCATGTGTCCGCGGTTCGAGTCCGTGATGCGCCACCAATACTACATGACTTGCTCGGCACGCCAGACGTCTGGGTGCCGTTTTTGTTTTTCTGTTGGCGTTTTTATGGCAGACTGTATCATTGAACGTTGACAGTAAAAATTTCAAGGGACATGTCATGATGCAAAATCTTTCCGCGCGCTCCTCTTTCCTTCGGATGTTCCTGCTTGCATTGTTGATGGTGGCAGGGCTGGCTTTGCTGGTGCCGGAGTCACATGCACAGAATTACCGGGCGCATATTGGCGGGCCGTACGGGCGTGTTTTCCCGCCGCAGGCCTATCGCGGGGTTCTGACCGTGGTTCAGTATCCGGTGGTGGAACTGGATGGCGAGCGCGAAAGAATGGTGCCTGGTACGCGACTGATTGACACCAGTAACCGTTCTATCACCCCTGCTTCGGTTACAGGCAAGCGCCTGGTGGTAAATTACGTGCGCTATGCCAACGGGCAGCTCCATACAATCTGGATTTTGACCCCGAAAGAAGCGCAGGAACGGCGTGCCGTGGCCAATCCCTCTTGGTGGGAAGGGCTGGTGGAAAGCCTGGGCTCCTGGGCAAATGTGGTGAATTGGTTAGGGTATTGAGAAACCGGTATGAATCGTTTGTTTGAGGCACATGACCAGGAGGTCATGCAACCGGCCGACACTGTGGCAGACCGTCAGCCTGATGGGCGTGTGCGCAAGGTGTTTATCAAAACATTTGGCTGCCAGATGAATACCTATGACTCGGACAAAATGGTTGATGTGCTCAAAGCGCAGCAGGGCTATGAGCTGACGGACGACCCGGAGCAGGCCGACCTGATTCTGTTTAACACCTGCTCAGTGCGTGAAAAAGCGCAGGAAAAGGTGTTTTCCGATCTGGGGCGGGTCAAGCATCTGAAAGAAAAAGGGGTGCTGATTGGTGTGGGCGGCTGTGTCGCCTCACAGGAAGGGCAAACCATCATTGACCGGGCTCCTTATGTGGACGTGGTTTTCGGGCCGCAGACGTTGCACCGCTTGCCTGCCATGCTGGAGGCGCGCCGGCGTCAGCAGCAGCCACAGGTGGACATCAGCTTTCCTGAAATTGAAAAATTTGATAACCTGCCCCCGGCAAAGGTCGAGGGCGGCAGCGCTTTTGTCTCCATCATGGAGGGCTGCTCCAAGTACTGTTCTTACTGCGTTGTGCCTTATACCCGGGGGGAAGAGGTGTCACGCCCGTTTGAAGATGTGCTGGTTGAAGTGGCCGGGCTGGTTGAGCAGGGCGTGAAGGAAATCAACCTGCTGGGGCAAAACGTCAATGCCTATCGGGGCGTTATGGGCGCATCGGGTGAAATTGCAGATTTTGCCCTGTTGCTGGAGTATATTGCCGAAATTCCCGGAATTGAGCGTCTGCGTTATACGACCAGTCATCCCAATGAGTTTACCCAAAGGCTGGTTGACGCCTACGGCAAAATTCCTCAGTTGGTGAGCCACCTGCACCTGCCGGTGCAACATGGTTCTGATCGCATTTTGATGGCGATGAAACGTGGCTATACCGCGCTTGAGTACAAAAACATCATCCGGCGTTTGCGCGAAGTGAGGCCGCAGATCAGTTTGTCCTCGGATTTTATTGTGGGTTTTCCAGGAGAAACCGCAGACGATTTTGCCAAGCTGATGAGACTGGTGGAGGATGTCGGGTTCGATAATTCGTTTTCTTTCATTTACAGCCCCCGTCCGGGGACGCCGGCAGCCAATTTGCAGGATGATACCCCCCATAAAGAAAAAGTACGCCGCTTTCAAATGCTACAGGAAGTGCTGGAAGCCAATATCAACCGGATATCACAAGGTATGGTGGGAAGTGTTCAGCGCATTCTGGTTGAAAGCGCCGCACGCCGTCCGGGGCCCGATGGCCGTCCGGAGATGATGGGCCGCACAGAATGTAACCGCAAGGTGAATTTCCAGGCCGGTCCGGTTGGAGCGCGATTGATGGGGCAGTTTGTCGATGTACGCATTACGGATGCATTTTCTCACTCTCTGAGAGGGCAGGTTCTGACCGATGAAGTCGTTAGCCCATCAGGAGCGTAAAAGAAAAATTGAAAAGTAGAACAGATAGGGATGCTTTTTTGACAATCGTGCTACTATGTCAGATACACCATAATCAAGCGGCATAGTTGACTGGATAGTGTATATATACTTTTGAATTGGCTTGGTGCCCTTATCTAGGGCAGAGAGGCTATTAAAGGCTGTTGAAAAAGCCGTTGATGGTGAAAAGCGGGTATGCCAATGGGTATGTCTGCTGCTTGACTCATTTGACCGTGATGCCGGAGCTTTGATGCCGGGTCATCGGATTTAGGACGATTTTGAATGGAACTGATACCTGTAACGATTCTGACGGGTTTTCTGGGCGCAGGGAAAACCACTTTACTGCAACGTGTGCTGACAGAGGCGCATGGGCAGAAAATTGCCGTGATTGAAAATGAATTCGGCGAGGAAAGCATTGATAACGATCTGCTGGTTTCGGAAACGAATGAGCAGATTGTTCAGTTGAATAATGGTTGTGTTTGCTGCTCGATCCGGGAGGATCTGCGCTCAGCTTTGGTGATGCTGGCAGACAAAAAGCGGCAGGGAGAACTGCATTTTGAGCGTGTTGTGGTGGAAACCACTGGCATGGCTGATCCGGGGCCGGTGGCGCAGACTTTTTTCATGAATGAAGATGTGGCGCAAACGTATATGCTGGATTCAATCATCACCATTGTCGATGCCAAACATGGCAATCAGACGCTGGATGAGCGCATTGAAGCCCAGCAGCAGGTGGGTTTTGCCGACCAGATTTTTATCAGCAAGGCCGATCTGGTTTCCCAGGAGGAGCTTGCGGATTTGCAGCATCGTCTGAAACACATGAACCCCAGAGCCTCACAGCGGGTGGTACATTTTGGTGAAGTGCCGATTGCTGAAGTATTTGACCTGCGCGGATTCAATCTGAACGCACAACTGGAAATCGACCCGGATTTTCTATCGGAACAAGAGCACGAACATCACCACCATGATCACGACGGTCACCATCATCATGAGCATGATGAGCACTGTGGTCATGAAGGGGGGTGCGGTTGCGGCCACGCACACCATCACCACCATGATGACGATGTGAAGTCGTTTGTATTCCGGTCTATGCGTCCTTTCAGTGCTGCCAAGCTGGAGGACTTTCTGGGTGCGGTGGTACAGATTTATGGCCCCAAAATGTTGCGCTATAAAGGCGTGTTGAACATTGTGGGGACGGACCGCAAGGTGATTTTCCAGGGTGTACACCAGATGATGGGGTCGGATCTGGGGCCCAAGTGGGCAGAGGGTGAGCCGAAAGAGTCAAAAATGGTTTTCATCGGGATTGACCTGCCCAAGGATATATTTATGCAGGGTTTAGAGCAATCTCTCGAGTGATTGCACAGATCATGTGATAATGAACGGCAAAAGAACGAGTTAAAGTAAAATTTAACCAAGGAAGGCAGTACGGATAAGGTTTTATGGAATAGGAAGTTCAGGCTATTATGCGCTACGCTCTAGCCTGATTTGTGGCCAGAAGATTGACGCTTCCTGCAGCATGGGTTGCAGAGGTTTGGATTTTGAAGGCGTTTATGGCAAAAAGACGTTGAATGGGGTACCTGTTCAACATAAGGGGGCTTTGAAAATCAAGGCCTGTATTCTGCAGTAAAGCAATGGATTCTGAGAACCCATGAAAAAAACCAATACATCTGAAAAAAAGGCGTCCGCTAAAGCGGATCAATCCCTAGCCTGGAAGAATAAACCCGGAGACGAGCTGACCTCTGAAGAGTTGCTTGCGATGCCGGATTCTGAGTACATGAATGAGCAGCAAAGAGCGTTTTTCCGTAAATTGCTGGAGCAGCAAAAGTATGATCTGCTGCACAATGCGGATAAAACAACCGAAAACCTGAAGCAGGAAACCGTGATTGTGCCTGATCCCGCAGATCGGGCCACAATTGAGGAAGAACACGCCTTGGAGTTGCGGACACGCGATAGAGAGCGTAAACTGCTCAAAAAGATTGAACAGGCCATTGCCCGCATTGATTCGGGAGAATATGGCTATTGCGATGAAACGGGAGAGGCTATCGGATTGGCGCGACTGCTTGCCAGACCAACGGCAACATTGTCTTTGGAAGCGCAACAACGGCGAGAACTTCGACAAAAAATGTTTGGTGATTAAAAGGGCATGTAAAAGGCAAGGGTTATATTGATAGTTGTACAAGAAGGCTGCTTGTACAAAGGAAGCTAAAATGAGCAGCAATGATCAGGATAACAGCACGCAGGCAAGCCAGGGTGGTTTGTTTAAACGTGTGATGAAATTAGTCTCTAACCCAAAGCTTGGGGACAAGCCTTATGCGGCGGATCAGTTGTCTGCTGAGGAAAAGACGCAAATGCTGATTCGAAAGCAGCGCAACGATTTGGCGCGCCGCAGAGAATTTGAAGAGCTCCGGCAGTTGCGGCGTCAGCAGGCTGCCAGCGAAGAGGGCTCACGATCGTTGTTGAGTGGAGATATGAGTAGCAAACCCAGCACCCGTCAGATAGAAACCCTCAATAAAATTAATCAGATTGAAAATCAGATGGCTAGCCGCTGGGCGCAGCCACCTGCAGCCAATTTGAATCCAGGCACTTCAGCGGGGGCGGGCCCGGCAGCGACTAACCCGGCACTTTCTCAGGTACCAACTGAAATTGCTTCTGACCATGTCAAAACAACCCCTCTTGAGGGCGGTAATGTACAGAGCAGTCCACCGCCACCAGAGGTAGATCCCACTCAGATATTGGCTACCCTGGATGCGTCTGATGCCGCAGAAGACCAGGAACTGGCCGAACTGGCTGATCCGTTGCTGGAGGAAGCTGCTGTTTTGTTTGCCAGCAATGAAGATGCGCAGGTGGAGCAGAACCTGAAAGCGCTGCTCGCTAAAAATTCGCCACAACGCAATAAACGCGGCACCTGGTTAACGCTGATGGATTTTTACCGTGCGACGGGGAACCAGGTTGCATTTGAATCTCTGGCGATGAATTACATGACGCTGTTTGCCGAGTCGGCACCGCAGTGGCAGTTGTTTGACCCTTCTTTGCTCAAGAAGCTGCAGGCCAGTAAATCGGCCTCAGGTTCTTCGGTCTACTGGCAGTCTCCTGCAGAGTTGAATGTGGAAGCGGCCCAGGATATGCAGCAGAAATTCCTGGCTGCAGAGGATAAGCTGATCCGGATCATGGACTGGAGTGGATTGAAACAGTTGTCTGTGGATGGTGTTCAGATTGTTCTGGAAACGCTGATCAAACTGGATCGCGCTGGCATTACCCTGCAGGTGACAGGGCTGGCAACGATCATGATGCTGCTGGCTGCGCAGACCAAGGTCAACGGGGCGGAAGCTGACCAGTTTATCTGGCAGTTGCGGCTGGAACTGCTGCGTATGTTTGATACGCCCGAAGAATTTGACATGGAAGCCATGGAATACTGTCTGGCACATGAAATATCTCCTCCAGCCTGGACCAAACCACAATGCACCTGCGAGGATCTGGACCGCGATCCAGATACAGATGGCATGGACGATGAGGTCAGTTCTACCGGATTAGGAGGGGCGACCACGATTGGTGCTTCTACCGGATTTTATGGGCAGAATGTCGGGGCACCGTTGCGCCTGCGTGGCGCACTGAAAGGCAGCCTGTCTCAGGAACTGAAAGACTTTGACGAGAAAATTCCTGCTGAAGAAGGCGGCTTTTTACGGATCACCTGTGAACGGCTGGTCCGCATTGATTTTGCTGCCGCGGGTGACCTGCTCAACTGGGTGTCTGAGAAGGCAGCCAGAGGCTATTCTGTGCAATTGGTGAAAGTGCATCGTCTGGTGGCGCTGTTTTTTGCTGTCATGGGGATTTCTGTCTCGGCGCGGGTTTTGCTTAGAAAAGATTGATGGATGAGGTGCTCTGAACGGTAAAGTGATCTCAGGAGCATAATCGGGCTGTGTGGTATTCACAGCCCTTTATTTTTTATAGATACGGATCTTGAATTCGGCAGCTTAACCTTTATCTAAAAAAGCTATGGAACAATATCACGGAACAACGATTATTTGCGTGCGTCGCGATGGCAAGGTAGCCCTGGGGGGCGATGGCCAGGTGACTTTAGGCAACACGGTGGTTAAAGCGACTGCCCGTAAAATACGGCGGCTTTACCATGATCAGGTCTTGGCCGGATTTGCAGGCAGCACGGCAGATGCTTTTACCTTGTTTGAAAAATTTGAAGGCCAATTGGAAAAACACCAGGGGAACCTGGTGCGTGCTGCCATTGAGATGGCGAAAGACTGGCGTACCAACCGCGCGTTGCAGCGGCTGGAGGCGATGCTGATTGTGGCCGACCGGGAAAGCTCACTGATCATTACCGGGAATGGCGATGTGCTGGAACCCGAACATGGCATTGCCGCGATTGGTTCCGGTGGTTCGTTTGCACTGTCTGCCGCACGGGCACTGGTGACGCACAGCACACTGGACGCTGAACAGATTGTCAAAGAAGCGCTGAATATTGCTGGGGACATCTGTATCTATACCAACCACAACCATCTGATTGAAACCATTGGCTGATAGCCACCGGGTGGAAATCAGGCCGTTTGTATTTTTGCGCCCGTTCGGGCACTGATTCATGACAGGATAATTATGTCGAGCATGACACCGCAGGAAATTGTTTCTGAGTTGGACCGTTATATCATTGGGCAACAGTCTGCCAAGCGTGCCGTGGCGATTGCCATGCGTAATCGCTGGCGGCGCCAGCAGGTGGATGAAAAGCTGCGTGTAGAGATCACGCCCAAGAATATTCTGATGATTGGCCCCACAGGGGTTGGAAAAACAGAGATTGCCCGTCGTCTTGCCCGCCTGGCTGATGCACCCTTCATCAAAGTAGAGGCGACCAAATTCACAGAGGTTGGGTACGTCGGCAAGGATGTGGACTCAATCATCCGCGATCTGATTGACACCGCTGTCAAGCAAGAGCGTGAACATGCTATGCATACCATGCGCAACCAGGCAGAAGATGCGGCAGAAGATCGTATTCTGGATGTTCTGGTTCCGCCTGGTGGTGGCGTGGAAGCCGTTGGCAAAAGCTCTGACGGTGCGGCACGGCAGGTTTTTCGCAAAAAGCTGCGTGAAGGCCAGTTGGATGACAAGGAAATTGAAATTGCCGTGGCGGATGCTGGCCCTAAAGTCGAACTGATGGGCCCCCCCGGCATGGAGGAAATGACAGAACAACTGCGTGGTATGTTTGCCGGCATGTCTCAGGGGAAAAAGAGTACCCGGAAATTAAAAATTGCGGATGCCCGTAAATTGCTGGTCGATGAAGAGGCCGCACGGCTGATCAACGAAGACGAAATCAAAACCAGGGCGGTACACAATGCCGAACAAAATGGCATTGTTTTCATTGACGAAATAGACAAAGTAGCCACCCGTTCGGAAGGGCAGGGGGCCGATGTGTCGCGCCAGGGCGTGCAGCGGGATCTGCTGCCGCTGGTGGAAGGCACCACAGTCAATACAAAGTACGGCATGGTGAAAACCGATCACATGCTGTTCATTGCTTCCGGCGCATTTCATTTAAGCCGCCCCAGTGATTTGATTCCTGAGCTGCAAGGCCGTTTTCCGATTCGTGTAGAGCTGCAATCGCTTTCGGTGGATGACTTCAAAGCAATTCTGACGCAGACGCATGCCAATCTGCCGGATCAGTACAAGGCATTGCTGGCTACGGAAAATGTGACGCTGGAATTTGCCAGCGACGGCATTGAGCGTTTGGCGGATATTGCATTTTCCGTCAATGAGCGCACAGAAAATATTGGCGCCAGACGCCTTTCCACCGTGATGGAGCGGTTGCTGGAAGAAGTCTCTTATGATGCCAGCAAACTGGGCGGGCAATCGGTTCACATTGATGCGGCTTATGTGAACAGCCGCCTGGGAGACCTGTCGACCAATGAAGACCTGTCCCGCTATATACTCTGACAGTTAAGCTGTTTTCTCAGCGGCAGGGCCAGACGAAGCATCGTCATCCAAGGGGGTGGCGGTGCTTTGGTCTTTTTCTGCCGGCGTATCTGCCGCTGTTGATGTTTCTGCTGCCTGCGCTGATGCAGCAGGCGCATTGTCTTCAGAGCCAGGAGCCGGGTCAGGCATCATTTCCAGCGCTGTGGTACTGGTATTGACCATCGGTACAAACTGGGCAAACGGCTCGGCAATTTTGTTTCTGACAAAGCGGATCTGGTAAAACGTATAAGCGGCCAGTAAAGCAATGACCGTAAAGAAATAAAGCGGCAGGGCGTTGGCGCCAAAGGGCTGCATCAGCAAACCAGCCAGTGTCGGGGCAAAAGCAGCCCCCACCCCGTTGACCAGCAGCAGGCTGGCTGAACCGGCCAGGATTTCTTCCGGTTTGAGCTGGTCAATCAATTGGGCCACTGAAACAGGGTAAACCGTAAACGACAGGCCGCCCCACAGGCAGAAAAGGGCAAACAGCCAATGGTTGGCCAACGGCAATGCAATGATGGCTGAGCAAAGGGCGGAAGCGCATAAGACAGTAAACAAAACACGCCGCCGGTCAAACCGGTCTGAAATCCGGCCAATAGGGTATTGCAGCAGCGCACCGCCTAAAATCGTCATAGACATCAGCGTAGCCACTTCACCAGTGGAGAAGCTTTTCATGCTGGCGTACACAGAGGCCATGCCCCAGAACGCGCCGGTATTCAGGCCGGATAAGGCAGAGGCGACCAAAGGCAAAGGCGCTTTGCGAAACAGGGTGCGTAACCCGATGGTTTGTTTTTCCGGCAGGGTTGGTTGAATGCGGCGCGTCAGCATCACAGGGGTTAACGATGCGCACATGGCCATGGCCGCCACTGCAAATACGGTGAAACCCAGCGTTTCGTCCAGGCGCAACAGTTGTTGCCCTGTAGCCAGGGCCAGAAAGTTCGCTACCATATAAACGGCAAAAATGCGCCCCCGGTGGGAATTGGGTGCCTGCGCATTCAGCCAGCTTTCAACCACCATGTAGATGCCGATCAGTGCAATGCCATAGACAACGCGCAGTGTTGCCCAGACCCACGGGTCAATGAGCAGGATATGCAGTAATACGGCAATCGCTGCAACAGAAGCAAACAAGGCAAAGGAGCGGATGTGCCCGATCCGGCGAATAATGGGTGCGTCAACCCAGTTGCCGATGAAAAAGCCACCATAGTACGCAGACATGAGCAGGCCAATGGTGGTGGTGGTGTAGCCCTCACTGAGGCCGCGCAACTGCAACAGCGTATTGAGCAGGCCGTTGCCGGTGAGGAAAAATGCGATCCCCAGCAACAGTGAACTGATGGCAGCGATGTGAGAGATCATACCGATTCAAAACAAAACAAGCCCGCCTGAGGGCAGACGGGCAATGGAAAATGGAGTTTGTTCATAGGCATCATACGCAAAATGGCTGCCTTTGACCAGGAAATATCTCACAGAAACAGTTTTAATACGGCAGGCCGTGTGTTTGAAGCAATGATTTTAGACGGCGGATTTCCTGCGAAAGTTCCATCAGCATGGCAACGGCATCCAGATTGGTGTTGAGCAGATGTTCAAGCCGGCGCGCTTCCAGCGCACGGGCAATGTCCTGACTGACAAATTGCCATTGGCTGATGTCAGCACTTTGCATGGGTTGAAGAATACCGACCTCGACGACGCGAATCACCCAGTCGCGCTGTACGCCGCACAGGTGGGCAAGGTCATCGGCATTAACCGGGTCGGTTGTACTGATCAAGGTAGCAGAAACGGTGGTTTTATTCATATCCTCAATGCCTCTTGCTTTACTCTATACCATCAAAATGACCTTGGATTCAGCGGGGCGGCTTCTGCCAATGCACGGTATGCCTGCTTGGCTGCCTCTGTGTTGGCAGCAGGCAGCACCACTTCAATGTTCAGATACAAATGCCCTGCCGGGTTGCCTGGAAAGCCCCGGTCCTTGACGCGCAATTTGCTGCTGTTTTTGGTATTGGGCGGAATTTTGATATTGACCTTCTGCCCGTCAGGCAGCGGAACCTGTAGTTCTGTCCCCAGCGCCGCTTCAGTGGGGGTAACCGGCAGCTTCATATAAATATCTTTGTTTTCAACCTGGTACAGAGGATGGGGTGCAATATGTACCTCCAGATACAGGTCCCCATTGGGAGCACCGCCCCGCCCAGGCAGGCCCTGGCCGCTCAGGCGTATGAACTGGCCCTGGTGGGTGCCCGCAGGAATCTTGACCCGTAAAGTACGTGGCTGCCATTGCATCATGCCTACGCTATCTTCTGCCAGGTTGCGTAAGGTGATGTCACGTTGTGCGCCCCGCAGTGCGTCTTCCAGAGAAATTTCAATACTGGCATGCTGGTCTTCCCCAGGCACGCGAAAGTGTGTTTGAGCACCGGCCCGGGCTCCGCCCTGTGGTCTGCCACCCTGGCGCATGGAGCCGAACAGGGATGAAAAAAAGTCGCTGAAACCGGCCTCATCGGCTGCCCCGGTGCTGCTGCGGAAAGTAAATCCTTCATCCCATCCCGGTGGCGGCTGGAAATTACCATCCGACCATTGCGCCTTGCCGTTTTTGGCGCGGTCATACAAGGTGTCATAGGCTTTGCGTTTTTCTGCATCACCCAGGACATCATTGGCTTCATTCACGTCACGCATGCGTTCCTGTGCATCCGGCTCTTTGCTCACATCGGGGTGGTACTTACGAACCAGCTTGCGATATGCTTTGCGAATATCGTCGCTGGAGGATGCCTTGTCAATGCCGAGAATTTTGTAATAGTCTTTGAAGTCCATGATGATTGCTTGAGACGTGCGGTGGAATAAATCTGGTGAAATGTATGCAGACCAGTTTATCCGCTTTATTTACATATGCAATAGAGGTGGGAGCAAAAGCAGAAAAATCAATACAGGGCCGGCCAATGGAAATAGCCGGAAATAGAGTCTTTTCCGGTATCGTACGGATGAGACAAACCCATTTAAGAAATATGGTATTGGCTGGTGCCAGACAAGGCTAGCGAAAAGATAACACCAGATGTTTTAGGCTGCCAATATCGGTGGGGATGTGGTCCAGGTTTCTGCGGCCACAGAAAGCAGGCCGTCAAAAATCAGTGATTCAGCCAGCGTGAATGGCCGTGTCAGGCTGGGCGCTACTTTCCAGGCTGCGCCACCGGTCAGATAGATGCGGGGTTCCTGCTGAGTATGTTGTTGCAGGTTGTGTGCCATGCGCTCAATTGCACCCGTGATGGCATAGGTGCCGCCTGTGGCCAGTGCGTCACTGGTATTGGTGGGAAATGTATGCACTTCCCCGGTTGGAACGTGCAGTCCGGCGGTACCGCTTTGCAATGCATGCATCATGATGCCGTACCCGGGCATGATCAGACCGCCAAGGAATTGCCCTTCGGCGGTCAGCGCATCTACTGTAACCGCTGTGCCCACCATGACGACAACGGCCGGGCAGGTCTGCTGTTCAGCCTGCAGGCGCTGGCGCACGCCAATGAGCGCCATCCAGCGGTCGATGCCTAAACGGGTCGGGAAGTCATAATTGTTGCTTACGCCACATTGCTGTTCACGCACCTGCGCCCATACCGGGGTGATGCGCCAGCGCTCTTCCAGTTGGGTATTGACGCTGATTTTCGCGGCCTCTGCCGCAACGCAGCAACCCAGCACATGAACGGGCTGAGGCAGATTGCGCCAGTCCTTTTCCCCCAGCTCTTCAATGCGCTCAAGAAATACTGCACCTTGCGCCAGAGGCGACTGGCAGATACCGGGGCGCTGATACAAAGCCCATTTGAGACGGGTGTTTCCGATGTCGATAGCGAGCAGTGTCATGGGGGGGAACGTTATGCAGTAGAAACCAGATTGTCTAAGGGGTAGTATAGGATATGTCTAGAATAAGTTCATAAAAAATCACGCAGGAGAAATTCAAAATGAATGATCAAAAGCCATTTAGCCCTCAGGATATCCGTCCCGCCGCAGGTTATGCCGGGGATATTACACCCCAGAAGGCCTGGGAATGGGTGCACCAAGATAAAGCGCTGCTTATCGACGTGCGTACCAGTGCTGAACTGGCATGGGTTGGGTATGTGCCAGGGGGAGTACATATCGCATGGAAAGAATGGCCCGGCATGGTGGGCAATGAGCAGTTTGATCACCGTTTGGAGGAAGTTGCGCCCGATCTGACCCGGCCGCTGTTGTTTTTATGCCGCTCAGGCCAGCGCTCGGTTTTTGCTGCGCAACGGGCCACGGCGCTGGGATACACGGCGGCGTATAACATCTTGGATGGTTTTGAAGGCGTGCTGGATGCCCACGGGCACCGTAACACCGTTTCCGGCTGGCGCTCCCTGGGCTTGCCGTGGCAGCAGGGGTAAGCACGGGTTTTGCATGGCAAAACAACAGATGGAGCTAAAAGTACCCTCCGGATTCCGCCTGCGTGGTCTTATGCAATTGAAAAATTGTTCATTTTTGAGGAAAATGGCTCGATAGAGGTATCAGGCTGACGCGGGGCGGCTTTTTAAAGCCAGAGTCCCACGGTGACAAGCATTAACGTATTTGTCAAAGCCTGCACGCGGATTTTCAAAAGAAATCCTGTCATGACATTGGTCTTTGCTACAAGTAGAGCATTGGTAGCACCCTGAATAGGTTCGTTAAGTCAGAATCTGAAAAGATCCTGGCTTTCATTCATTTGGGGCAACGGCTGTTCGGCGGCCACATGGTATCGTTACGATTACCGGGCGCTGAAAATCAGAGATACATGTAAAAGGAGATTATGTTGAAAATCACACGTCGTCAGGCCATCGCCTGGGCTGCAGCCAGTACGGCAGCCATGGGGGTCCCGGCAATTCTGCGGGCGCAATCACTGGAGCAGGAAAAAATCACTATCGCAGTGGGCGGTAAACCGCTGTTCTATTACCTGCCACTGTCTATTGCCGAAGAAAAAGGTTTTTTCAAGGATGAGGGGCTGCAGGTCAAAATTGTTGATTTTGCCGGCGGCTCCAAGTCATTACAGGCTGTGCTCGGCGGGAGTGCGGACGTGGTGTCAGGGGCGTTTGAGCACACCATCTCCATGCATGCCAAAGGGCAGCCTTTCCGCGCGTTTGTGGCCCAGGGCCGCACGCCGCTGATTGTGTTTGGCGTGTCGAAAAAGACCATGCCAGATTACAAATCTGTGGCAGAGCTCAAAGGCAAGCGCATTGGTGTGAGCGCCCCGGGCTCATCCACCAACGTGATGGCCAGTCTGCTGCTTACCAAACATGGCATTAATCCAAAAGATGTTTCATTTGTCGGTGTGGGTACTGGTGTGAGCGCGCTCAACGCCATGCGCAGCGGGCAGATTGATGCCATTACCAGCCTGGACCCGGTGACCTCCATGCTGGTGGGAGGTGATGAAATGACCGTGGTGGTGGATACGCGCTCGGTGCAGGAAACGATCGATTTGTATGGTGGCGAAATGCCTTCAAGCTGCTTGTATGCGCCGGAAGACTTTATCGTTAAAAAGCCCAATGTGACCCAGGCGCTTACCAACGCCATTGTGCGTGCAGACAAATGGATTCAGCAGGCCGGTGTGGAAGAGATTGCCCAAACCGTTCCTTCCGCTTACCTGCTGGGTGACCCGGCGCTTTACAAAACGTCGCTGGGCCATAACCTGCAGGGGCTGTCTCCTGACGGCATGTTCCCGGAAGATGGCGCACAAACCGCATTGAAGGTGCTGGCAGCATTTACGCCCAGGTTTGAAGCCGACAAGGTGGATACAGCCAAGGCCTGGACCAATGACTTTGTCCGGGTCGCTAACCAGAAGTATCCCAATGCCTGATATTGCGCTTTCTTTGAATCAGGTCACGTGTACTTTTCCTGCACGTGACCATGCCGGACAGTCCTATACAGCGGTGAAGGATGTCACGCTGCATATTGCGGCCGGCGAATTTGTTTCTGTGGTAGGGCCTACCGGGTGCGGTAAGTCCACTTTGCTGAATGTGGGTGCGGGCCTGTTACAGCCCACGCAAGGCAGCGTACAGGTGTTTGGTCAGCCGCTGACGGGGCTGAACAAAAGAGCAGGCTATATGTTCCAGGGCGAGTCACTGATGCCCTGGCGCAATGCTTTGGATAATGTGACTGCCGGGCTTGAGTTTGGCGGTACGGCCAAATCGGCTGCACGTGCGTTGGGGCTGGAATGGATGCAGCGTGTGGGCTTAAACGGTTTTGAAGACCGCTATCCGCATGAAATGTCCGGCGGTATGCGCAAGCGTACCATGCTGGCACAGGTGCTGATTCGCAATCCGGATATTATTTTGATGGATGAGCCGTTTTCCGCGCTTGATATCCAGACACGGCAACTGATGGAAGACGAAGTGCTGGATATCTGGATGAAAGAGCGCAAGGCCGTGCTGTTCATCACGCACGACCTGGACGAGGCCATTGCCATGAGTGACCGGGTGGTGGTGCTCTCAGCCGGGCCGGCCACACACCCGATCGGCGAGTTTGAAATTGATCTGCCGCGCCCGCGCCATGTGGCCGAAATCCGAACGGACCCGCGTTTTGTCGAACTGCATGAAGCCATCTGGGCGGAGTTGCGGGAAGAAGTGCTTAAAGGCTACGCTCAGCAAAAGAAAAAGTGAGTAAAAACATGTCTGAATACGTGCGTCAACGGGTCATGCTGCGGGTGTGGCAGGTTCTGGTGCTGGTTGTTTTAATTGGTGTCTGGTGGGGCGTGTCGCGCAACCAGACCTGGGTCATGTATTTCGGTGAGCCGCTTGAGGTAGCGCGGCGCATCTGGGACTGGTTTGTCGTTGAGCACGATATTTATGAGCACCTGGCTGTGACCATGATTGAAACCGTGCTTGCGTTTGTGCTGGGCACTGCTGCAGGGCTGGCGGTGGGGTTGTGGCTGGGGCTTTCCCGGCGCGCCAGTGAAATTCTGGCACCGTACATTACCGCGGCCAATTCCATGCCGCGTGTCATTCTGGCGCCTATTTTTGCGCTGTGGTTCGGGCTGGATGTGGAATCCAAAGTTGCCCTGGCGTTCACGCTGGTTTTTTTCATCGTGTTTTTTAACGTGTACCAGGGCATACGCGAGGTCAGTTCCGTGCTGCTGAACAATGCGCGTATGCTGGGGGCTAACCGCCGGCAGTTATTGCGCTATGTCTACCTGCCTTCCGCCACCAGTTGGGTGTTTTCCAGCCTGCATACATCTGTGGGCATGGCGTTTGTCGGGGCGGTGGTGGGTGAATACCTGGGGTCTTACCGCGGGGTGGGGCACCTGATTTTACAGGCCGAAGGCAGCTTTGATACCAATACAGTGGTTGCCGGCATCATCGTGCTGACACTGTGCGCGCTGGTGCTGGACTATATGGTGACGCTGGTAGAAAAGCGGCTGCTCAAATGGCAGCCCAATAACAATGCCGGGTCATCCATGTGACCCATCATGATGGCACATGATATTTCTCTGCAAAAAAGGGCACATAAGTGCCCTTTTTGATGGGGAGGTGTGTGGTCACGTTTGGATATATAAAACAGATGCTTGCAATGGCGGTTGCCAGGAGGTGAGCGCGTGCGCTGTGGTTTGTGCCGGTGTGTGCAGTGATGCCACCGGTGCCTCAGGTTTACCGACGCCAAACCACAGTACCCACACACCGATGCCCACAAAAAACAGGGCCGCAATGCCACGGATCAGTTTCAACGGCATTTTATGTGCTGCTGTGTGACCGAGCCACACGGCAGGCACATCGGCAATCAGCATACCCAATGTGGTGCCTGCAATCACACCGGTCAGGGAGTCAAAGTGCGCTGCCAGACCAACGGTTGCCAACTGGGTTTTATCGCCCATTTCAGCCAGAAAGAACGTTGTCAGCGTAACCAGAAATACCGTCCAGGCGTTCTTGGGTGCCGAAGCGTTTTCCTGTTCGCCGGTATCATCCAGTTTGTCGGGAACCAATACCCATGCGCCCATGGCAATAAAGGCACCGCCCAATACCCAGCGCAGTACATCCGGGGACAGGGTGGTACGTATCCAACCGCCCAGCAGGCCTGCCAGTGTGTGGTTGAGTAAAGTAGCGCACAGAATACCCAGCACAATGATCCAGGGACGGCGGAAACGTGCGGCCAGCATCAGTGCCAGAAGTTGTGTCTTATCGCCGATTTCGCCCAGTGTAACCAGGCCAGCAGAGGTGAGAAAAGCTTCCATTGAGTTGTGAGCAATATCATGGGCTGGGCAAGAGACAACAAAAGCGCGATTACCCCGGCCCAACCCGGCAACAGGATAATCTCGCTATGGTCTCGCCAGAACCGCATGCAGCCTTGAATGCATTAAGCTGAAGGCCTCTGCTGGAACCGAACGCGCCATGCTGATCAGTACAGCAAGCATGTTGACGCGATCCTGCAATCTGCCGGCCTGTTCGGCCCAACGATTACAGCGGCTACTCCCCACAGGAGTAGCGCCATTGTAATGGCTTTATTTAAAAAGAGTGAAATGCCTGACTGTCAGGAGGCACATTGTGCGTTCAGGGCGCAGGCAGAGGCAGTTGGGTCGTGAACTTGCTGCGCTGGGTGCAGAAGAATGCACGTACATTGCGCACATTGTGGTGGGCAGAGAACACGTCATGAGCTAAAGCCTGATAAGCCGCCATATCTGCCACAGTGATCACCAGTATAAAATCCGGCCCTGCGCTGACGCGATAGCACTGCTGTACGGCATCTACCGAGGCGACCAGGGCATCAAATTCATCTTGTGCAGCGCTGTCCTGCCGGTCCAGTGTGATTTCGGCAATCACCTGCAGGTAAGCACCCAGTCGGGCCGGGCTGAGAATGGCAACCTGCCGTTCAATATGCCCGGTCTGCTTCAGGCGGTTAATACGCCTTAACGCTGTTGCCGCAGAGATATGCACTTTTTCAGCCAGTTGCCGCTGGGTTAAAGAGGCATCTGTTTGCAGCAAATGCAATAATTTCAGATCAATGCTATCCATGGTTGCCAATCAAAAATATAAATATAATTTCTTTTTTATTAAATTAATGAAATTATATTTCTTATTACATATTAAATGAAAATAAATTTCATATTCTAATGATATATGAAAGCACATTTTCCTGCGGGTTGAGTAAGATATTGACAATTTGAAACGATAGGTGCCAGGACATTGGCACACATAGCAGTAGCAGAAAAGAGGTCAACCATGTGCGGCATTGTAGGAGCAGTCAGTTATCGCAATATTGTTCCGGTATTGATCGAGGGGCTTAAACGGCTGGAATACCGTGGCTATGACTCGTGTGGTGTGGCGGTGCATCAGGATGGTGAACTCAAGCGCGCGCGCAGTACGGCCCGTGTTTCTGAGTTGGAACAACAGGTGCAGCAGACGGGGTTGAACGGCGTAACCGGTATTGCACACACCCGCTGGGCAACACATGGTGCACCGGTGACCGACAATGCGCACCCGCATTTTTCATTCGGCATTCACCAGGGCGACAAAGTCCGGGCCCGGGTAGCCGTGGTCCATAACGGCATCATTGAAAACTATGAGGCGTTGCGCAGTGAATTGCAACAAAAGGGCTACCACTTCAGCAGCCAGACCGATTCAGAAGTGATTGCGCACCTGGTTGACTATCACTACCAGGGCGACCTGTTTGAAGCGGTACAGCAGGTTCGCTCGCAATTGCGGGGGGCATATGCCATTGCGGTTTTCTGTGCTGATGAACCGCACCGCCTGGTGGGTGCACGGCAGGGCTCGCCACTGGTGCTGGGTGTGGGAGAGCGAGAAAACTTTCTGGCATCCGACGCCATGGCGCTGGTTGGCGTGTCAGACCAGATCGTTTATCTGGAAGACGGCGATGTGGTTGATGTGCAGACCGACCGCTACTGGGTGCTGGATGCACAGGGTAAATCGGCCGAGCGTCTGCCGCGTACGGTTCATGCGCATACGGGTGCTGCGGAACTGGGACCGTACCGCCACTACATGCAAAAAGAAATTTTTGAACAGCCCCGTGCCATTGCCGATACGCTGGAAGGTGTGGCAGGCATTTCTCCGACCCTGTTTGGCGAAGATGCAAAAACAGTTTTCAAAGACATTGATTCCATCCTGATTCTGGCCTGCGGCACCAGCTACTATGCCGGCATGACAGCACGTTACTGGCTGGAGGGCATTGCACGCATTCCAACCACGGTGGAAATTGCCAGCGAATACCGCTATCGCTACAGTGTGCCCAATCCGAAAACGCTGGTGGTCACCATCAGCCAAAGCGGAGAAACCGCTGATACATTGGCCGCATTGCGTCACGCGCAGTCGATGAGCATGTTTCAAACACTGACCATTTGCAATGTGGCGACCAGCGCCATGGTACGTGAATGCAAGCTGTCGTATGTGACCCGTGCCGGGGTTGAAATTGGTGTGGCATCGACCAAAGCGTTTACCACTCAACTTGCAGCACTGTTTTTGTTAACCCTGACGCTGGCCAAAGTTAAAGAACGCCTGCCAGCCGAACATGAAGAAAAATACCTGACGGCCATGCGACACCTGCCCAATGCATTGCAGGCCGTGCTGGCGCTCGAACCACAGATCATGGCATGGGCGGAAACTTTTGCCCGTAAAGAAAATGCACTGTTTTTGGGGCGCGGCCTGCATTACCCGATAGCGCTGGAAGGCGCGCTGAAACTCAAGGAAATCAGCTACATCCATGCAGAGGGCTATCCGGCGGGGGAGCTGAAACACGGGCCGCTGGCCTTGGTGACTGACCAGATGCCGGTGGTGGTGGTAGCGCCCAACGATGAACTGCTGGAAAAACTCAAGAGCAACATGCAGGAGGTGCGCGCGCGTGGCGGGCAACTGTATGTGTTTGCCGATGGTGGTACGCAGATTGACAGTGAGCCGGGGGTCCATGCCATCCACATGCCGGAACACTACGGGCAACTCTCACCGATACTGCATGTGGTACCGCTGCAATTACTGGCTTACCATACTGCTGGCGCGCGCGGCACCGATGTGGACAAGCCGCGCAATCTGGCTAAGAGCGTGACGGTGGAGTGAAATGAAAAAGACGTCGCGCAATCCACCCTGGATAAGAGATGAGCTTATTCTGGCGTTAGATTTGTATTTTAAATGTCGTCAGTCTTTACCAGGGCCTAAAAGTGCTTCCGTTATAGAGTTATCACATTTGCTCAATCAAATGGGGGCGATGTTGCGACGGACCAAAGATAGCTCTACATATAGAAACCCGAACGCGGTTTCTATGAAGTTGATGAATTTTCGCCGTTTAGATCCTCTTTATATTAACGAAGGTAAAAAAGGGTTAACTGCAGGAAATAAAGAAGAAATAGTTGTATGGGATGAATTTGCCCATCAACCAAATCAGCTTTCTGTCGTAGCGCACGCAATTCGCCAAGCGATTGCAGTCAGCGAGCCCGAAAAACTTAACATAGAGTTAAGTGAGGATTGGGAAATGAGCGAAGCATCAGAAGGGCGTGTATTAACGCGCATGCATCGTATTCGAGAGCGTAACCCTAAATTAGTGAAACAAGTAAAAAATAATGTATTGAAAA
Organism: Saezia sanguinis; assembly: GCF_963921665.1. Taxonomy (NCBI): domain Bacteria; kingdom Pseudomonadati; phylum Pseudomonadota; class Betaproteobacteria; order Burkholderiales; family Saeziaceae; genus Saezia; species Saezia sanguinis. The sequence continues at coordinate 149,033 of NZ_CAWUGC010000014.1, read as the reverse complement.
AATACGGGAAGCTATTTTGTTTTGCGTGTCATTTTGATTTTGCAGAAAAGTATGGTGAGGCAGGTAAGGGGTTGATAGATGTTCACCATACAAAGCCAATTCATACATTGGGTGAGCATAGTAAAACAAAAATAGAGGATTTGGTTTTACTGTGTCCAAATTGTCATAGAGTGGTACACGCTAAGCGTCCATGGCTTTCTCTCGATGAGTTAATTTCATTGGTGAGGCAATAATAAGGTAAAGTTCAACAGCAGGGAGCCGGTCGTATATCACTGTCTATACACGGTCTTCGCTGCCATTTGTTAATTGGAAACCGGCTTTGTCTTTCTCTGATAAAAATACCACTTCAGGCAGAGAACCAAAAACAGCAAAGCGCACAGAAGATAAACGGAGTTAATGCCCCAGTAGGCATTCATGAAGTAGGCCACCAGCGGGCCAATCGCAGCGCCAACATCGACCATCAGTGCAAAGCTCATGAGCAATGCCCGCCCACCGTTTTTGGATGCCGTGTCCGAGGCCAGGGCTTCAGTCACCGTATTGAGAATCGTGGCAATCAGTTGCACGATCAGCAGGCATAAAAACCACAGAAACAATGGCAGGTTCAATGCCAGCAACAGCATACCGGCCGCGCCAACGCCAAATGCAGCATACATCATGCCTGTACGCGTGAAGCGCTGGTCTGACAGCTGGCCGACAAAGGGAGCAAGCCATGGTTCCCAGCCCCAGCGCAAGGCCTGAAAAAATCCGGCCAGTGTTGCTGCTCCCAGCATCATGCCCCAGATAGTGATATCTCCATTTGTATGCGTGTCAATCAACCGGCTTAACGTTGAAGCGATGACACCTTGTGTGACAAACGCAACGGCAGTGCCACTGGCCATGATCCACAACACGTGGGGTTGCCCGACCAGTTCAGCGAATGCTCTGATGACACTGCGCTGTTTTGTAACTGTTTTTTCGGATGTTGCCATGCCTTTGGGCAACCGGGAAAATGCCAGAAAACCTGCACAGGCAGTCACTGCGCCAAAAATCAATACCGTATTTTGAAAACCGATCTGGTCAGCCAGCAACCCGCCCAGCAACATGCCACCAAGGCTGCCCAGGCGGTACAGGCCATTGTACTTGCCTGTCAGTTGTCCGCGGTTTTCCGTGGAACTGACCCGCAAGATGCTGAAAAGTGCACCCAGTCTTAGCAGCGTCCAGGCAACGCCCCACAGGCAGCGGGCCACAATCCACCACACCAGCCCCGGCAGCCAGCCATAAGCTATGGTGGTCAGCACAGCAAGTGCTACAGCAATGAGTATGCCGGTGCGCTCACTGATGTGGTTATAAAACCAGCCAATGAGCGGATTGAGTGGCAGACGCACCAGCCGGTTAACCGACAGGACAATGCCGACCTCCCACAGCGAGCTGAGTCCGACTTGCTGGTAATAAACCGGCAGCACAATGTAAAGCATGGAGTCTCCCAGCAGGCATAAGGCGGTGATGATTGCCAGTATGCTGATGTGGGAGTTTTTGTCGCTGTGCATGAATCGGTGTCTTGTTCAGGGCAAATCAATTGAAAGCGTACTGTGCCCTGGATTTCCGATTCTACATCACAGCTCCCTTCTCAAGGAGCGTGTATATTAATGTGCATACTCTGCATGCGATAAAACATCACTTGACCCAGGGTGATGCAGTTGTAACTGGGTCGTTTGTATTTTTATACCGGTGATTTCGTACCGGCAAAACAACTGATGCAAAAATAGTTTGATACATGAGCGGATACAGTTTCTAACCTGCATCCGCTCAAAGTCACCCTTTCACGCACACCACCTGCTTGAGGGTATGCACAACCTCAACCAGATCCTGCTGTGCCTGCATGACAGCGTCAATGTTTTTATACGCTTGTGGCGTCTCATCAATGACGGCTTCGTCTTTTCGGCACTCCACACCGGCGGTAGCCGCTTTGTGGTCTGCCAGCGTAAAAGCTTTTTTAGCCGCAGTACGGCTCATGACGCGGCCTGCGCCGTGTGAGCAGCTGGTAAAGCTTTCCGGGTTGCCCTTGCCGCGCACAATGTAGCTGCGCGCACCCATGCTGCCTGGAATGATTCCCAGCTCTCCGGCCTTGGCGCTCACCGCACCTTTGCGTGTAACAAAAACATCTGCACCGAAGTGATGTTCTTTTTGCACATAGTTGTGGTGGCAGTTGACCGCTTCTACATGCGTTTCAAACGGTTTGGTGATGATTTCACGGGCAGCGCCAATCACACGCTGCATCATTACTTCGCGGTTCATCCGGGCAAACTTCTGCGCCCAGTTGACCGCACGCACATAGTCGCCAAAGTAGCGTGAGCCTTCTTCCAGATACGCCAGGTTCTGATCCGGCAGGTGCACGTCATTGCGTATGGCATCTTCTTTGGCCAGATTGATAAACAACGTGCCAATTGCATTGCCTACACCGCGTGAGCCGGAATGCAGCATGAACCAGACAAAACCTGTTTCGTCCAGACAGACTTCAATGAAATGGTTGCCTGTTCCCAGTGTTCCCAAATGGGTGTAGTTGTTGGTTTTCTCCAGTTTGGGGTAGTCTTCGCAAATGGCTTTGAATTCCGGTTGCAGTTGTGCCCAGGCGTTATCAACGGCAGAAGGTGGCCGGTTCCATGCGCCGGGGTCACGTGGGCCGGGTTCACGCCCATGCGGAATGCTTTTTTCAATGGCTTTACGCAGCGGCGCCAGATTATCCGGCAGGTCTTCTGCGCGCAGCGTGGTGCGGCAGGCCATCATGCCGCAACCAATATCCACACCCACCGCAGCCGGAATAATGGCCTTGATGGTAGGAATAACAGAACCGACTGTCGCACCTTTACCCACATGCACATCAGGCATGGCAGCAATGTGTTTGAACACCACGGGCAGGCGCGCAGCGTTTTTCAACTGCTCACGGGCCCCTGGTTCCACAGGGACGCCTTTCACCCACATTTTCAGTGGTACACCGTTTTCAACAGGTTCTTCAAGATAATTATTTTGTGATGTCATGGTTTTTCTGATATGAAAGTATATGGTTGTACAGCAGGTTTTCTGCTTCGATAATCATGTCTGCGGTCAATTGAAAATTTCTCTTTGGACTTCCTGTGGGCCACCACGCAAATTTTCGCCATATAACCACAGTTGCAGCTCCTGAAGCGACACCGTTGATTCGGTGAAAAATATCGCTGCCGTAAGTGCAAAGCGCAATCGACTCACGAAGATCTGGCGCAGTAAGCATGTGTTCAAATTTGTCATCGGTTAATTGAATATCATGTTCAGATGCAATTCTATGCAGCTCCTGACGCATCAGTTTCTGTGCCCGTTTCTTGTCAGCTGTTTGAGGCGACTTTACTGCAAGAGAGGGCGCATCAAATAAATTAAAAGAGTTTTCAAGGTAAGTCGAGAACAAAGCACTGAACCTTTGAATGTATCGCCGCTCAGGCCTGGCCTTTAACGGAATATTATCGTAATTGCGGTTAATCCAATCCGCTGCTGCGCAAGATTGGGACGAATAGGTATGTATGTGTTCAAAAGGAATAAATCCTTTTTGAGCTGCCGAGGCTGCCCAACGAAGCAATTCGTATGTCCGTGCCTGAAGATCAAGCGCAAGTGTCAATTCATCTTTGTTAAACATGGTGGATATTCTCGAAAATGCTATTGAGTCATTACGGTTATTTGTGGACAAAAGGGAAAAGTCTTCTTTATCGGAATTCAGAAGAAAAGTGCCTGCAACAAGGGGTTGTGAAACACCTGCTCTACCAACTGAGCTACGTTGATGGTGGCTGGCACCCTCAACGGCAGGACTCGAACCTGCGACCCGGACATTAAAAGTGTGTAGTTTCACATGCATTTGCAAACACTTTTCAAAAAAATGGTACTTCAACTGAGTGGCTGCTTTAAAGGTGGCAACCTTAAAAGTAATTCATTTTGGATGCAGTGTTGGGCATTCATGATCATATCAACGGTCAGTTTAAAGTTTTTCTTTGGCGAGCCATGATAGTTCCATGCAAATTTTCTCCAGAGTGCTAAAACAGGTACGCCATTGATTTGCCCCTTTTGCCTTTGAAGCAAGTCGGTTGCATATGCACATATTGCTATAGGCTCATGCAGGTTTTTATCTTTCAGCATGGTTTGCAGTTGCTCAGTGTCGGTTTCTAAACCTAGCTTTTCGGCTGTATGGGCTAATTGGGTAATCATCATTTTTTCTGCCTCTAATTTATTGGTTTTGGTGACATGTCTGAGAGATATGTAAAAAGGGTACATGAATGCACGGAATACAAAAAATGACATGTGCTTTAACGCATTGTGCGGTTTGTCAAAATCGCCAGTCAGAACGAAAGAAATGTGAAAGTAAGAGTGAAGCAAATGGCTGAACGCAGGTATTTCCTCAGGCAAAGGCTTGCAGTGCTCAGGAATGAGAGCGCAATGTTGTTTCACCCACTTTTCAGTGTCAACAGCTACTTCAGCAAAAGCCCGGACTTTTGATAAGGAACGGCTTTCGTATATGACGCTGTTAATCCACATCAACGTGTTGTAGGACTTTGATTTGATTTCCAGCGTGTGTTTCAATTCATTTGGATTAAACATATCAATACTCTTTATGGTGTGTCTTTGCATTCATGGTGAAAACATAAGCTTGAACCGTAAGTTGCTATCAGAGTGACAAGTGAGTGAGCAAGACGGAAGCATTTCCTCAAAATGTAGTCCTGTTCTGGCATTCACCCTTTTAGCAACGAAACCAGATCAATCACAAAACAAACCACACTGCTGACAAACAAATTGGTGAGACGTTTGTGCCTGTAACAAAGGAATGTAGTCACACCAGGCATTCAGCAGCGGATTTGTATTTTTCCTTTCAATATCTTTTTTAGTGCAGCCTGCACTACTTGTGCCGCACAGGCTGCGGTTATCAAAACAGCATTTCGGTTTTAAATCTGGGCCAACGAAATGTTTTCAATCACATCAACCCAGTGGTTGGCTCCAGCGTCATTTTGTGCAAATGTGGCGATGGTATCGAACACAGCGTCTGAGAACCCGCCCACATTCATGATGTCGGCCTGTTCTGCCGCCTGCGTGGTCCCGTATGGCTGGATATCAATGCACACCAGTTTTGCTTTTGGGCAGCGGTTTTTAATCTGCGCCCATTCACGCATGGTCTGCGTTGCACCGTGGCCGCGGTTATCCAGCCACGATTCGTTATCCGATACCAGAATCACCAGATCCACTTTGGCATTTTTCGAATTCAACCATGCCAGTGGCGCACTCACATTGGTTCCGCCTCCGGGCATGCTGGCCAGCTTTTCGGCGTTGGTCATAACCGAATCACGTGGATTCAGAATAATCTTACGCACAACGTTTTCAAACGGCAGCACTCTGGTCTGCGGATTCTTGCGCACCATGGCTGCGGTAACCAGTGCAGCCACATCAATGCAGCGTACAGACGATGTTGCACCACGCCGGTAGCCGGTGGCTGGCGAGTGCATGGAGCCTGAAATATCAGGACATACCACCACCTGGCCATTGATCGCAGGCACATTGGCCAGAGCGATTTCCATCGCATCCTGCAACGCTTCCCGCACCACATGTGGCACCGTATTCCCCGTCATTTTGTAGGCAGACATCAACTGGTACGGCATTGCATTGGCGTTGGCAATGGCTTTACGGGTCCGCAGTTTTGCGGCAATTAGACCTGCCATGCCTTTTTGCTTAAACAAACCGTGGCGTGCAAATGTGTTCAGGTTTTGCCGAACCATCTGCCATGACCCCTTGCGGGCAATTTCTGCCCACTGCGTATCTGTCAGCTCCAGTGCAGTCAGCATCTGAAACGGCACATCAGGCAGTGCGGGCAGCGGTTGCCCGCTTCGAAGGGCCTGTTTGAACTGTTCAAATGCTTGTGTTGCAGGCGGCAGGTCAGCCATGTTGTAATCACGGTCGATCAACCATGCAAACCATGCGGTACGCCACGCCTGCTCCGGTTTAGGGTGCACCATTTTCACTACATCGGCCAGGGTTGGGTTGTTGCCAACGGCAGCGTTCAGCAACTGTTTTTCAGACGCGTTCAGCAACCATTGCTGCACCAGCTTTTTAGGGCGGGTTCCCAGTGATTTACGCCCAACAGCGCCGCTACGCATGATCTGCACAAAGTTACGCAGCATCTTGCCGTTGTTGATCACACGGCCAAATACCTGCGAGAGCAATTGCACATCACGCACGGCCAATACTGCGGCCAGCAAGGCGGGCATGTCTTTCATGTAGCCTGCTTCGCGGGCATAAACCGCTATTTTGGCAATGAATGCGGGTTCCATGTTTTTTGTCAAAGCCAATACTGTATCCAGTTGCGATTCGGCGTTGACGTAAAAAGTCTGGTTCAGGCAACCTGTGGCTGCCAGTTGCGCCAGTTGATGCCGCGGGCTCAATGCGTAAGCAATGGCATTGGCCTCGTTTTTGGCATTTGCCTGCGGCAAGGCTTTTCCGCGAAAAGTTTGAAATACATTGATGTTGACCATTTTGATTCACTCATTCAACTTGTTGTTATGCTTTATGTACTGCAACAGGCGTGCCAGGAATGGATAAATAATGCATAAAAGTTTTTAACGCTTTGTTTTTATGAGTAAAAATTATTTTTATCCCAAAATAAGAGTTTGGTTACATGATTTAAAAATATATAATAGTTATTTCTATAACTATATTTTTATAAAATTAGATAATGAATAAAAAAACAGTTGTCATTGGTTTTTTGGGAACACAGTTGGATTCCGGTATGTCTGCACGGCGCTGGGATAAATGGCGTCCCACTGTTTCGGTGACACAGCAGCCGGATAAGCCGGTAGACCGGATTGAGTTGTTTTATGCGCCACAGCATGAAACACTGGCAAAGTGGGTTGTTGCCGATATTGCGCAGGTTTCTCCGCATACGCAGGTTAATCTGGTGCTGATGCCTTTAGCCAACCCCTGGGATTTTGACGCGGTGTATACCGCCGTTTATGACTGGGCCCGGACATATCCGTTTGACCTGGAAAAAGAACAATATTGGGCACACATTACAACCGGGACACACGTGGCGCAGATCTGCATGTTTTTGATGGTGGAGGCGCACTTTATTCCCGGTGTGTTGCTGCAGACAGCACCACCCCCTAAAAGTGAGCCGAAAGGGGCTGGGCGTGTAGAACTGATCGATCTGGATTTGTCGCGCTATGACCGTATTGCACAGCGTTTTAATGCGGATCGGGAAGATGCGCTGACATTTTTGAAAAGCGGCATTGCAACGCGTAATATACGTTTTAACGCAATGATTGAAGAGATAGAGCGCATTGCGGTGCGCTCCAAGGCGCCTGTGCTGCTGGTGGGGCCAACCGGGGCGGGCAAGTCTTTTCTGGCGCGCAAGGTGTATGAGCTGAAAAAAGCGCGGCATCAGGTCTCAGGCGAATTTGTGGAGGTGAACTGTGCTACCTTGCGGGGAGATGGTGCGGCTTCCACATTGTTCGGACATAAAAAGGGTGCGTTTACCGGTGCCGTGGTGGACCGCTCCGGTTTGCTGCGGCTGGCGCATAAAGGCGTGCTGTTTTTGGATGAAATTGGCGAGCTGGGAATGGATGAACAGGCCATGCTACTTAAAGCCATTGAGGAAAAGCGTTTTTTGCCGGTGGGGGCTGATCACGAGGTGCAGAGCGATTTTCAACTGATTGCAGGGACCAATCGCGATTTGCGAAAAGAGGTGGCGGCTGGTCATTTTCGTGAAGACTTGTTTGCGCGCATTAATTTGTGGACATACGTGTTGCCTGGGCTGAGTGAGCGTGTAGAGGATATTGAGCCTAACGTTGATTACCTGCTGACGCTGGTGGCACAGGATACGGGGCGTAAAGCCAGATTCAATGTCGAGGCTAAAAAATGTTATTTTGATTTTGCACAGTCGGTTCAGGCCTGCTGGCTGGGTAACTTCCGTGACCTGACGGCTTCTATTGCGCGTATGGCCACGCTGGCTGATGGGGGGCGGATTACCGTGGAGCTGGTGGAGGCGGAAATTCAGCGCCTGCAATGGATGTGGCACAGACCGGATGGTATGGCAGAAAAAACAGGGCGTGTGGATGCGGAATTTTTGCAGGCATTGCTGGGCGAAGAGGTATGGACGCAGATGGATCTGTTTGACCGGATGCAGTTGCAGTCGGTTGTAGCCGTATGCCGTCAAAGCAAAACGTTGTCAGAGGCTGGCAGGAAGCTGTTTAATGCAACCCGTGAACAGCGCGCAGTGGTTAATGATGCGGACCGGTTGCGGAAGTATCTGCAAAAGTTTGGTTTAAGCTGGAAAAGCGTTTCTGCCTAGCATGCGATGTGTGTTTGACAGCAGCGGGGGTTGGTATGGCAGTTGTCAATTGATCCATACCAGTCTGGAGGCAGGTGCATATTGTGTACGTGGCTGCAAACAAAGAAAAAGCGCAGGGTAGCGAAACACCCTTGCTGAGTTATGAAAAAGCTTGGCATAAGCCGGGGGGCGGAGTATGCCCGAGTGGGCTCAATAACGCGAACAGAAACGTCGGTTATACGGGCATAAGGTATTGCTGTCATAGGCGAATAACTGTATAAAAAAGTAACAATTCTCAGGCAATGCCTTCTTAAAGTCATATAACTGCTTGATCAAAAAGCGAAAAGTCATGCTTGAATATACCGCGTGGTTTTTCGCCAAAAAAGTGTGTTTCATAGGCATACTTTCAACTGTTGTCCCCAATTCACACAAGGTTTTTCTTTCTGTATAAAGGGCCTGCGAATCAAAAGCAATATTCGGGCAGGTGTAGCCGGCTGCAACCTGCCAAGGCCCAGTGCTTTTCTATGAAAGAAGAATAAAAAATTACAGTTGTCTAAGACTGTTACTAAGGGCTCTTATGAACTGCATCTATCGCGTTGTCTGGAATCATTCCCTGGGTTGTTTTCAAGTTGTATCCGAACTGGCCAAGGGCAGGTCAAAAAACAAATCTTCACGTACTCCGGCTGATAAACCTTTGCGCAGCAGATTGCAGCGGTTTACGCTCAGCACCTTAGGTGCTGTTTTCATGCTGGGCTCCAGTGGGGCATGGGCTGACAGTTACTGGAATGCCGAAGGCGGTGTGGGTAATCTGGAAGGGGGCAGTGGGACTTGGTCAACAACCAGCGATGTGTGGACGGATTCGACTGCCTCAACACCAAATACTGCAATGGGCAGCGCAGATAACGCTATTTTTGCAGGCAATACGGCGGGTACGGTCACTATATCAGGTACGGTGGAGGCGACAGGACTGAGTTTTCTGCTGGATGGTTATACGCTGACCGGTGGTACATTAACCCTGGTGAGCGACGGAGTGAGCCCACAGTCTGCTGTGGATGTCGGGGCCGGTAACACCGCTATCATCCAAAGCGTGATCGCAGGCAGCAATGGATTGGACAAAACCGGCAGCGGAATTCTGGAACTGACCGGAAGCAACACTTATACCGGTGGCACCACAGTCAGTGCTGGCCGTTTGAAAGGCAATGCAAGCAGTCTGCGTGGCGCAATTGTCAACAATGCGGAGCTGGAGTTTAACCAGACCGCCAATGGAACGTTTGCCAGCACCAGTTCAGTGACCGGGACAGGCAATATCTATAAAACCGGTAGCGGAACACTCACTCTTCAAGGCAGTTGGACGACAACGGGCTCTGGCAGCACACAGATTCAGGACGGCACGCTGACCAGTGTTGCCGGGGCGCTGCAAGGCAATGTGGTGAACGACGCGACGCTGGTGCTGGACTCGTATTTTTCAAACGGAACCTATACGCTCACGGGGGACATCAGCGGCAGCGGTCAGGTGGTCAAGAACACAACCGGAACGTACATTCTGGTGGGCAACAACAGTTACAGCGGCGGGACCGTGATCAACAATGGCACGCTGCAAGGGGATGCGAACAGCCTGCAGGGGGCTATTACATTTGCAGACAATGCCAACAACAAGGGCC
>NZ_CAWUGC010000014.1:0-138967 GCF_963921665.1 Saezia sanguinis | reverse complement strand
CAAGCTACACCTATACGCTCACGGGAGACATCAGCGGCAGCGGTCAGGTGCTTAAGAACACAACCGGGACGTACATTCTGGTGGGCAACAACAGTTACAGCGGCGGGACCGTGATCAACAATGGCACCTTGCAAGGGGATGCGAGCAGCCTGCAGGGGGCGATCACATTTGCAGACAGCGCCAGCGGCAAGGGCCTGACGTTTGCGCAGGGCAGCGACGGGGTTTTTTCCGGCAGCATCATCAGCTTGGGTGCTAATGCAATTTACAGCACTGTTGCCAAAAATGGGATTGGTACACTGACATTCAGTGGTGACAATACCAGTTATGAAGGGAAAATCAATCTCAATGCCGGTGGGCTGGTGGGCAATGCCAGCAGTTTGCACAGTGCTGAAATCAATGTGGCTGCAGGTACCCGGCTGGAATTCAACCAGGTGACAGATGGCCTGTATGCTGGCAACCTGAATGGCAATTATGCCAATGCCTTGTTGGATAAAACAGGAGCTGGTTCACTGGTACTGAATGGTACGGCCGGAACATTTAACGGGCAAACAACGGTTTATGGTGGCGCATTGCTGGTTGGGGCTGATACAACCGACAGTGCAGCCAAACTGGCAGGCGCTATTACGGTTAAAAGCGGTGCAACGCTGGGCGGGCACGGCAGCGTGGGTACAACCGGGAAAACGGTCACGGTTGAAGCTGGCGGTATTCTGGCCCCGGGCAATAACAGCAGCATTGCTGGTGCAGTCATCGGCACATTGACGGTTGAAGGTAATCTCGTACTTGCTCAGGGCAGCTATTTGCAGTTTGATTTTGATGCCCCTGGAGCGTCGGCACTGATTGCAGGCACGTCGGATAGTGTTTATGTCAAAGGCGATTTGACGCTGGACGGCACGGTGCTGGATATTACCGATGTGGCTAATTTCGGCAAAGGTCTGTACCGTCTGTTTGACTACGATGGTACGCTCACCACGACCAATGGGGGTATTTTGCTGGGGACGGTGCCATCGGGGAATCGGGTGCAGATCCAGTACCTGGCTGGTGATAAACAGATCAACCTGGTCAATGATACCGATGGTGTCGTGTTCTGGAATGCCAATGGCCTGGCCAGCACTTCCCGTCTGGGCGGCGGAACAGGTACCTGGGTTCAAAATGCCACCAACTGGGCTGATCATAAAGGAAATCCGGGCGTCATGGATCCGTTCCCCGGCTTTGCTGTTTTCGGTGGCGATGCAGGCACAGTGACCATTGATAATTCGCAGGGGGATATTCAGGCCACCGGTATGCAGTTCGCCGTGGATGGCTACATCATGGATGGACAGGCACTCACACTGGTCAGCGGAGATGACGGTGAAATCCGTGTGGGCGATGGCAGTGCTGCGGCCAGTACCTACGTGGCAACCATTCGCAATGAAATTGCGGGTTCGCAAACAGTTCAAAAAACAGGGGCCGGCACACTGATCCTGACTGGCAGCAACAGCTATTCCGGCGGCATCATTGTGGCAGACGGCACCTTGCAGGGCAATACATCCAGCCTGCTAGGGGATATTGAAAACAATGCCACGCTGGTGTTTGACCAGGGTGTTCTGGGGAATTTCTATGGCGACATCAGCGGCACCGGCAATCTGACCAAACAGGGCGCAGGCGAGCTGATTTTGCAGGGTGCCAATACGTATGCAGGTGTAACCACGGTTAATGCGGGCACATTGACTGCGGGTAGCACAACAGCACTGGCGCAAAACAGTGCTTACGCCATCAACAATACCGGGCAGTTGAACCTGAGCGGGCATAGCCTGACGATGAGCAGTTTATCTGGTAACGGCGGAACGGTTACTTTGGCCGGGGCGGCTTTAACCGTGAACCAGACGGGCAATACCAGTTATGCCGGCAATATCGAAGGTGCCGGCAGTTTTACCAAGAATGGCAGCGGAACGCTGACGCTTTCTGGCAGTAACAGCTATACAGGCGCCACCACGCTCAGTGGCGGCACACTGACGGCAGGCAGTGCCAGTGCGTTTGTCAACAATGGCGCCTATGTGGTGAATGCGGGTACGCTGAATCTGGGCGGGTATGACCTGACCATGAGCAGCCTGTCAGGCACAGGTGGTGAGATCAGGCTGGATTCAGCCACACTGACGGTGAATCAGGCTACCGACACCACTTTTGCCGGCAACCTGCGCAATGCATCTGGAACGGCTGCAGATACCGTTTTTATTAAACAAGGTGCAGGAACCCTGACACTGACGGGTAACAATAACAGTTACTACAGCGGTAAAACATGGCTGCAGGACGGCACTTTGAGGGCAGGGAGCACCAATGCGTTCTCTTCTTCAAGTACGTATGAAATCACGGGTGGCATTCTGCATACGGGGGGGCTATAGCGTCAGTATTGGAACGCTTTCCGGTACTGGCGGCACACTGAATATCAGCGGTGGTTCCTTGAGCATTTACCAGCAGACAGATGGTACGTATGCCGGTGCTGTTGCAGGTTCGGGGACCTTGTCTAAACTGGGAACAGGGCTGCTGGTGCTCAATGGCAGCAATACGCATACCGGCGCGGTGTCTGTCAATGCCGGTACATTGCAGGCCGGTAATGCCGGTGCGCTCTCGCAGAATGTGGCGTATACCGTGAACGGCGGTACGCTGGATATGAATGACTATGCGTTAACCATGTCCTCGCTGAGCAGCAGCACAGGCGCTACAGGCATCATCGATATGGGCAGCGCCCAGTTGACAGTTAACCAGTCAGGCAATACAGATTATTATGGTACCGTTACGGGTACGGGGGCGTTTGTCAAACAGGGCAACGGTGCCCTGGCACTCAACGGTGTGAACACCTATACAGGCAACACCACGGTTTCGGGCGGGACGCTGATTGTAGGCAGTACAAATACCTATGCATCAGCACAGTTGAACAGTGCCAATGTTACGGTACAAAACAATGCTACTTTGCGTGGGCATGGCACCGTCAACGGCAATGTGCTGGTCAACAGCGGCGGGCATCTGGCTCCCGGGGGCAGCAGCACGGATACAGCGTTGTTTACCATTAATGGTAATCTGACGCTGGCGCAGGGCAGCGTACTGGATTTTTCGTTCAAAAATATCGGTGTCAATGACCAGGTGTATGTTGATGGCGACCTCACGCTCAATGGCACCACACTGAACGTTGCGGATGCAGGCGGTTTCGGGCCTGGGTTGTACCGGCTGTTTGATTACAGCGGCACATTGCAGCAAAGCAATGGCGGCATATTGTTCGGCACATCACCGGCAGGCTATGACCTCGATCTGCAATATCTGGTCGGGCAGGTCAATCTGATCAGTACGGCAGACGGTACGCTGAATTTCTGGAACGCGCAGGGAACGGCCGGTTCGGCTGTTGTTGGCGGCAGCGGTACCTGGTCAAAAGATGCACAGGTCTGGTCTGATAAGGATGGCTACAGCAAAGATGCCATGAACCCTTATCCGGGGTTTGCCATTTTTGACCAGACCGCAGGTACGGTAACCCTCAGCGATGCGGATGGTCAGGTACAGGCTTCCGGTTTGCAGTTTGCCACCAGCGGCTATGTGTTGCAGGGCACCAGTCTGGAGCTGGTCAGCGGCAGTAATGCAGAAATCCGCGTGGGCGATGGCTCGGCTGCATCAGCAGGCTATACCGCTACCATTGACAGCGAGATCAAAGGCACCGAAGGTTTGCAGAAAACAGGTGCAGGCACGTTGATACTGACCGGCAATAATACATACACGGGCAATACCGTTGTCAATGCAGGTACGCTGCAGGGCAATACCGACAGTATCAGGAACAATGTAGTCAACCAGGCCAAGCTGGTGTTTGATCAGGCTGCAGCAGGCACATTTGCCGGCAACATCAGCGGTGCAGGTGAATTTGCCAAAGAGGGCGCGGGGACACTGCTGCTCACGGGCAATAACACGTATACAGGCAAAACCGTTATTGACAACGGCACGTTGCAGGCCGGTGGCAGTCAGGCACTGGTATCAGGCCGGTATGAGTTGAACAATACCGGTGCGCTGGATTTGAATGACTACAACCTGACGATGACAAGCCTGTCAGGGGCTGCAGGCACCACAATCGACCTGGGCAGTGCGCAGCTTACGGTCAATACGTCTGGCCAGAGCATGTATTCCGGCGCGATTACCGGTACCGGTAATCTGATCAAGTCAGGGGCCGGCAATCTTCTGCTGGATGGCGTCAGCAGTTATACAGGCGGCACAGTGGTACAGTCCGGTGCGCTGATTGTGGGTTCTACCAGTGCCATGAGCTCGGCCCGTGCCGGCTCTGCCGGCGCAGCCTTTACAGTGAACAATGCGGCAAGTCTGGGAGGCTTTGGTACGGTAGCAGGCAATGTCGAAATCAGAAGCGGCGGGGTGCTAACCCCTGGTTACAGCGGCATCGGGCAGTTGAATATTGATGGCAGTCTGACACTGCAGGCCGGCAGCATTCTGAACTTTGACTTTGGCGCGGCCGGAATGAATGACCAAGTTGCTGTGAGCGGAGATGTCACCCTCAATGGCACTTCTGTTTTGAACATCAATGATAACGGCAGTTTCGCCAGCGGTATATACAACCTGATCAGCTACACTGGCACTAAATATGGTACCGGTGTGATTGATGCCGCAGCCGGCACGGTACCTTCCGGGTATACGGTTGAAGTCAAGAACAGCACCGGGCTGATTTATCTGGAAAGCTCCTACAACGGCGGGCCGTTGAATTACTGGAACCCGCTGGCATCAACCAACGCCAACAACATGGGCGGCAACGGAACCTGGTCGACCACATCGCTGACATGGTCTGATGCTGCAGCCAGTGTGACGCAGGCAATGTATCCGCAACCCGGGTTTGCCATTTTCAAGGATAACCAGGGCGCAGTAACCGTGTCCGGCAGTGGTGTTGCGGCGACCGGCATGCAGTTTCTGGTGAACTATACATTGATGGGGGATACGCTGACACTGGCGAGCAATGGCTCAGGCCAGCAGTCGGCCATCCGTACCGGTGATGGTACAGCATCGGTAACGCCTCATGTGGCCATCAACAACGTTATTGCAGGGACCAATGGCCTGGATAAACAGGACGCCGGGACGCTGTATCTCACCGCCAATAACACGTTCAGCGGAGGCGTCAGTGTTACGGGAGGCGTGTTGTCGGTTGGTCAGGATAGCAACCTGGGTGCGGCCAGCAATGCGGTGGCATTGAAGGGCGGTACGCTTGAGGTAACCGGCGGGTTTGCATCGGCACGCAATGTGGCGGTAACCGGTACAACCAGTGCCATTCGAACTGCCGGGGCAGGTGCCACATTAACGCTGAATGGCAATGTCACAGGAGCCGGTGCACTGACCAAAGACGGCGCCGGAACGCTGGTACTGAATGGTAACAACACCTACAGCGGCGCTACAACAGTGGCCGCCGGTACCTTGCGGGCCGGCAGCAGCACCGGGTTTACGCAAAATGCCGAATATGTAGTCAACGGCGGTGTGCTGGACCTGAATGATTTTGCGCTGACTGCTGCCGGGTTGTCCGGGGCCGGCGGGCAGATTGATTTGGGCAGCGCTGCATTGACGGTGGACCAGTCCACTACCGCCAGTTTTGCCGGAGATATTCAGGGCACTGGCAGCCTGACTAAAACAGGTGCTGGCGCATTGACCTTAAGTGGCAACAACACTTACAGCGGTATAACGACCGTAACCGGCGGCACTTTGCAGGCAGGCAGCAGCACGGGGCTGGCCCAGAACACCGCGTATGTGGTGAACGGCGGCATACTGAGTCTGAACAATTACGCACTGAATGTGTCAGACCTGTCTGGCACAGGCGGTCATATTGACCTGGGCAGTGCTTTGCTGACTGTTGATCAAAGCACCATGACCAGTTATGCCGGCATCATCGAAGGTACTGGCGGCCTGACCCATGCTGGTACAGGCACGCTGACGCTGAACGGTGTGAACACGTATACCGGCAATACAACAATCAATGCAGGTACATTGATTGTTGGCGACAGCACACACCAGACGGCCCGAATTGTGGGGGGAGTCCATGTCAACAGCGGTGCCACGCTGGGCGGCTTTGGCAGGGTTGGTGACACTGGCAACGATGTGATCGTTGCCAGTGGCGGCCGCCTGTCACCGGGGGCTGGTACAGGCTCTATCGGGCAGTTGACTGTGGCGGGGGACTTGAACCTGCAGTCCGGCAGCATTGTGGACTTGGATTTTGCTGCGTCAAGCAGCATACCGTCCAATGACTACATCAGCGTTGCTGGAGAGCTGACGCTGGGAGGCAGCACGCTCAATATTCACAACACGGGCAGCTTTGGCACGGGTGTGTACGCCATCATGGGTTATGGCACGCTTAACGGCAGTATCAGCAGCATCACCATTGGCAGCACAGGGGGCGCCAATCCGAGCTATCTGAGCCTGAGCAACCAGAGCAACGAGATATACCTGAATAACATCAACAATGGCGTTGCACTGAATTACTGGAACGCTGCAGGCAGCACCGGTAATCTGGTCGGTGGTGATGGTGTCTGGAGCAGCGGGGCAGCCGTGTGGACCGATGCAACGGCCAGCGTTGCCAATGGCAACATGGTGCCGCAGCCTGGCTTTGCGGTGTTTGGCGGCAGCCAGGCCGGCAATGTGACGGTCAGCGGCAATATCCAGACGCTGGGTATGCAGTTTCTGACCGATGGTTATGTTCTGAACGGTGGCGCAGCAGATTCGCTGATACTGGAAAAAGAAGCCGGGCAGTCTTATGGACGCATTGTGGTGGGGACTAACAGCAATGCATCTGCCGGTTACTCGGCAACCATCAATACGGTTATTGCCGGTATTGACGGGCTGCAAAAAGAAGGCGCAGGCAAGCTGATTCTTACCGGGAATAATACATATACCGGCGGAACGGTGATCGCACAGGGCGTCTTGCAGGGAAATGCTCAGAGCATCCGGGGCGATGTGCTGAATTATGCCGAACTGGTGTTTGACCAGGTGGCTGATGCAACGTTTGCCAACAACATTACCGGCACCGGCAATCTGACCAAAGAAGGTGCGGGAGTTCTCACCCTGAGTGGCAGCAACACGTACAGTGGTGATACTCTGGTGAACCATGGCACGTTGCAGGCCGGAGGAGTCAATGCCTTGGCGCAGGGGCATTACAGCATCAGCAGCACAGGAACGCTGGATTTGAACGGCTATGATCTGACCATGAACAGCCTGAGCGGTGATGCTGGAGCTGTGGTTGACCTGGGCAGCGCTGAACTGACCATAGACCATACCAAAGACAGCACGTTCAACGGCACCATCGTGGGTGCGGGTAGTGCTGTAAAAACCGGCAGCTACACATTGATACTGGATGGTGTGGGCAACCACACGGGTGGCACGACAGTTAACGGGGGTGCCCTGATTGTCGGCAGCACGGCAGCCAACAGTGCTGCACAGCATAACAGCGATGTAACGGTGAACTCAGGCGCCCGTCTGGGCGGGCATGGCAGCATCGGTGGTCATGTGGTGCTTAACAGTGGTGCGATACTGGCGCCGGGCAATTCGATTGGCGAGCTGACGGTGAACGATATCACATTCAATGCTGGCTCGATTTATGAGTTTGAAGTTAATCCCGATGGTTCTCACGATCATGTGAATGCGCTGGGTACGGCAACCATCAATGGTGGTCATGTGCAGGTGCTGGCCGGAGCAGGGTCTTGGGCGCAGGAGAATACCTACACCATACTGACAGCAGCCAGTCCGCTTGCAGGCACTGGGGCCAGCAAAGATGGTGCGTTTGACAGTGTCAGCAGCAATCTGGTGTTTATGACGCCGACGCTGACCTCAGACACCAATCATGTGTACCTGAACTTTGCACGCAACAGCATTTCGTTTGGTGATGTGGCCTATACGGTTAACCAGCGCCATACCGGCTGGGCCATTGACCTGCTGGGTGCCGCCAATCCGGTTTACCAGCAGATTGTCAGCATGGATGCCGCCAGTGCCCGCGCGTCGTTTGACAACCTGTCCGGTGAAGCATATGCCTCCACACGCAGTGCATTGCTCAGTAACAGCCGTTATCTGCGCAGTGCATTGAATAACCGCCTGCTGGCAACCAGTGACAACCGCAGCCATGTGTTCAACGGCAGCAGCCAGCTTGGGCATCAGTATGCTGATGCCAGCGGTTACAGTGGCGCAGCGTCTGATCTGCAGGGCGGGGCGGTTCAGGCCAGCAGTTTGGGCGGCTGGGTGGATGCCTGGGGCCACGATGGTGAAATAGACGGTGACGGCAATGCCGCCAAAGTGGATAACAGCGGTTATGGCTTTGTTGTCGGGGTGGATACCGCGGTGGGTGAGAATTCCCGCGTGGGTATTGCAGCAGGCTATGAGCACAGCAAGATGGAGGTTAACGATAACCGCTACTCCACATCTGAAGCTGATGCACTGCATCTGGCAGTCTATGGCAGCACCAGCGCTGGCCCGATTGATTTAAGGGGTGGGTTGAGCTACAGCTACCTGGATATTGATACCGACCGGAATGTCTGGGTTGGCTCTGTTTCCGGCAAGAACAGCTCCAGCTACAATGCCCATCTGTTCCAGATATTTGGTGAAGGCAGCCATACGTTTGAGCTGACGCCTCAGTTCAATGTGACGCCCTACCTGAATCTGGCGCATGTTTACCTGGATACAGATGACGCCAAAGAAGGCTGGAGCTACTCTGGGTTGCAGGTGGAAGGCGGCAGTGACCACGTGACCTATACCACGCTGGGCGCACGGGCGCAGTGGGATGTCTCCGACAAGACTTCTCTGCACGCTGACCTGGGCTGGCAGCACGCATTCGGCGATACCGACCCGCAAACAACCAACCGCTTTATGGGCAGTTGGAACGGGTTCAGTATTCAGGGTGCACCGCTGGATAGAAACAGTGCTGTGATTGGTCTGGGGGTGTCGTTCAGGCTGAACGATGCGGCGTCTCTGAAGCTGGGCTATCAGGGGCAGATTGGCAGCGATGCATCTGACCATGGCGCAAACCTCAGGCTGGATGTCCGCTTCTGATGATGGTGGTCATGGGTGTGGAGGCACTTTTTAAAGTGCCTCTGCCCGCCTTGAGGGTGGGTTAACACGCCCTAGTTTGGCGTTTGGGGTTTCATGCCCAGGCTGGGGTCACGGCGCAGCGCATTGATCACATTTTGCCGTGCGCGTGGTCCTGAATTGGGTGCATTGCGCACATATTCTGCCACCCAGACGGCCCGGCCAAGGTTGATGCGGCCGGTGCGCTGCCAGGCCCGTGCTTCGGCGACCGGGCTGTGCAGCATGGCAGCCAGCCACACTGCCTGCTCTCGTTTCAGATTGGCGGCAGTCCGCCCGAAATAGTGCTGGGCAGCCGCTTCAGCACCACAGAGAATTTTTCCATCGGGGTAGATGCCCCAGGGCGCATTATCCAGATACAGTTGCATGATGCGGGTTTTGCCAAGCGTTTGCTCCATTTCCACCGCATAGAGCAGCTCACGCAATTTGCGCGTCAGTGATCTTTCAGAGCCGGTAAACAACAGCTTGGCAGTTTGCTGGGTGATGGTGCTGCCGCCACGTATAACGGAACCTTGCAGTTGGTTGGCATCGTGGGCCGCCATCAGTTCCTGCAGATCGTAGCCCGGGTGCTCTTCAAAACGCTGATCTTCTGCCGACATGACCGCGCGTACCAGCCAGTGGTTCATCGGCAGCTGGCTGGGTTTGCCGCAGGCCGATTGTGAATGAATCAGGCGTTCTGTTCCCAGTCCGCTGACAGTGAAATCATGCGTGCGGGGATTGGAGAGTTTAAGCTCGAACGAAGGAAGTACCACCTGCGCACCCAGGCTGATGGTGCCGGTAATTACTGCATGCTTGAGCTCTGGAATATCGGGCACCAGCGTATAAAAAATATCTGAAATGGGCAGCTCATCTGCATTGATGTGCATGGAGAATGTGTCACGCTGTAACTCTCCTTCCCAGCCCAAATACAAATGGGGTTGTTCATTGCTGCCCAGCGAGATGGTGCCGGAAAAGAAATCAGGTTTGTCCTGATGGATAAAGGCCCTGACAACCGGAATGCGCAGAGGGGCAGATGCCACACCGTCCCAGTGAATCTGGCAGTCGTTGCAAAGTACCAAAAGAGACTGGGTGGAATGATCCCAGGACAGGCCGAGCTTGCCGTATGAAGTCTGTTTGCTGAGGTTGACAGGCAGCCAGTCCAGCCACTGCCCGTAGGTTGGGTCGGAAAAAAAGTTCAGCGCTTTGCGAATGCCCAGAGGTATTTCATGGCTTCCGATGCGCCATGTGTACTGCCATTCACCCGGTGCGGGTTTGAGCCGGGTATCGTACACATACCAGAGGCTGCCCAGGGCAAGCGCCACAAGCAGCAGCACCAGAAACAGAAAACGCCATAGCCAGCGCCACGGTGAGCGCTTGCGGACAGTGTCTGGTGTGCTGGACGGGGGCATAGAGACTCATAAAACAAAAAATCAAATGGCAGGAGGTATGGTGCGCCCCATGCCTGCAGGCTGGGCAATGGTAATGGCGGTCCACGGACCGGATTGTGAGGAGGTCAAAGCCGACCAGTACCATGCCGAGGTATCAGTATAAGCGTGTCCATGTGTATCTTCAATCCGCTCACATACCTGCAAGGCGTTGCCTTGGCGTATGGCGATAAAACAACGCCAAAGGCGGTTATCTGCGTCGGTCTGCAGTTGCTCGTTTTTAATCTGGTAGCCCAGCCCGCGGTAACAGTCTGCGGCCGGATGCAGCATGCGGGTGGGGGAGGTGACATGGCGGAACACCAGCATCCGGCTGCCGTCGGTCATGCGGGCAATGGCGCCGGGGAAACCCTGGGCAAAGCGTTGTTCCACTTCACTTAAAGCCAGGGGGCGCAGCGTATTCCCATGCCACTGGTGTGGCCATTCAACAAAGGCGCTTTGCCCTGTACCCGAGGTCTCTGGCTGAGCAACCGTGGTTTTGACTGTCCATAACGTGCACAAAACAAAAAAAGCAGCGCCGGCATGGTAAATAAACGATCGTTTTTTGCTTTTGAATCCAGGTCGGGGCAACGCGGTTTCAGCCTGTACGGCTGGCGGGTTTGGTGTTGTGGTTGTCCGGTAACCGATCAGTAAACCAATACCCAGGCAAACCAGGCCCAATGCCAGCAGCCCGATACCCTGGTGTAACCAGTCTGCAACGTGATGATGGCTGGCCTGCAGAGCCACCAGCACGCTGTTGCGCAAAATATTGCCGGATAAAACCAGTATGCCAACAAGCGGCAGGCGCAACAGAAATTGTCGGTTGGAAAGACGCCACCACAGTGCCGTGACGCAGGCAGTGAAATACCCCAGCCATGCCATTTGCACACCGGAACAGGGGGCATCCACCATGATCAGCCGACCATTCACCAGCAGTGTGCTGCCTTCGCGCTGGACTTCATAAAACAGCGTCAGCAGCCACAGGCTGATTTCGGCGGTAATGACTCTGAGCGGATAACCGGCATAAAACTGCAAGGAAGAAAGCAGTGGCAGTGCAAGAATGGCCAGGCCGATAACTGGCAGCCGGGCCACATCGTCAGGCAAAAAAGCCAGCAGGGTGGCTGCTATAGCCAGCATCGAAATAACACCGGTCAATAATGCAGGCAGCGTGCCGACCGAGGCCGTGGCAGCCAGTGTGGCGGCGAGCCCCGCAAACAGCCAGGACAGGCGCGGGGCTTGAATTAGCCGGTGCCGTATCTGCCAGACAGTGAATGCCAGGGCGGCAATTGCCAGTATGCCCAGCGGATCATCAGAGCCGTCAAACATACGGCGCGACATCCACACCCAGGTGGGCCACAGGGAGAACACCTGTGCGGCCAGCCACCACCACACAGACATCTGAAAGGAAGGTCGTTGTGGGAAAGCGTCATGCCTGCGGTTTGTGACAGTGGCGGGTTTTGACATGGTGATCTCCCTGGGCGCTGGGTAAAACGTGGTTTTATGGTCTGCCGATGTTTGCCGGCACCGTATCAGGACGTCAACCGGTTTTTGCGACGGCGCTGATGGCGTGCCAGCATTGCCAGTACAGAGCCGGCCAGCAGCATGGCGCCCAAAGCAGCGGGTTCCGGTGTGCTGGGCACTTCAGAGCCAATGGCTGCATCGCTCACGCCTTCAGGCATGGGGGAGGGCTGATTGACCTGGGCGCTCTGGTTCGGGCTGGTGTTACGCACAATGCGGTCAACAGCGATAAAACTGGTGTAGGGCGTGAGCAGGTTGTATTTCAGCCCCAGGCTGGTGATTTGGTCTTGGTACATATGTCCTCCGGTTAAATTTTCCTGATCCATAAAGCTGTCAATCCGGTGCCGGGCCCACAGATAGCGCAGGGCAGATGTGTCCTGGCTGATCTGGCCGGATACCGGTATGGTCTGGCGGTATGCGCCATTGGCGCTGCGGCCTTCAATGATGATGTTGCCGTTGGGTTCACCACGCCATTTGCCGAATACGATGACCGGGCGCTCACCCAGCACGTCGGGCAATTTAGCAGGTTCTACGTCGTAAACATCCAGTCCTTCAAAACGAGCTGTGACGCTGGTGAGTACAGGGGAGGCAATCATCTGATGGAACCGCTTGGCCTGTTCTGCGGCCTGGTTGGCGCTGGTGATGACAAACGGCTCACCCATACCGGCGCGCGCCAGCCCTTCAATCAGGTAACGGTTGACAGAAGAGCCAATGCCAAAGGCAAACACGTTGGCTTTATCCAGATTGCGGCGTACCAGGTCGAACGCTTCACGCTCTACACTAACAAACCCATCGGTAATGATAACCACCGTGCGCGAGACATTGGGGTCTTTGGGCAGGTCATACACACGGCGCAGCGCAGGAATCAGCTCGGTGCTGCCGCCGCCGTAATAGGTGCTCAGCATTTTAAGCGCCTGTTCAATATTGGCTTGCGTTGCGGGCACAGACTTGGGCGCCAGTGTGCTGCTGCTGCCGGAGAACAGCAGAATGTTGAATGTGTCGTTCGGGCGCAGGCCAGCCATCAGCTCCTGGAGTACCTTTTTGGCCGTGTTGAGCGGAAAACCGCCCATCGAGCCGGAAATGTCCACCACGAAGATGTAATCACGCGGGGGAATCTCTTCGCGCGCTACCGTTTTAGGCGGCTGTACCATGGCCAGGAAAAAGTTTTCATCCTGTCCGCGGTACAGCATCACGCCAGATTCTATTTTTTCACCAGCCAGTTGGTAGTCCAGAATGAAGTCGCGGTTGCTGACGTGAAAGCCCTGTTCCATTTCCACCATGGCGCGTTTGTCGCTTTCGCTGCGTGAAATGCGCAAGGCATGTGAAGGAGATGCAATCTCTTTAATGCCCAGTGGCGACACAATGGTTGTCTTGATGTTGAACAAGGCGGTGTTAGGCGCGCCTTCGTGAAAGTATGGGTTGCTGGTAGCGGCTGCGGCAGCACGTGAGCTGGGGGCCTGTGCGTTCGGGCTGTTATAGCGCGGGCCGACTACCATCGGGAATACAAACTGGTAGTTGCCTGCCTGTGGTGTTAGCAGTTCGGTGTAGCGCAATTCAACGCGGATATCATCACCCGGCATGATGTTGGCAACATTCATCTGAAATACATTGGGCAGATGCTCTTCCAGCAGTGCTGCGGTACGGCCTTCGCTGCGGGCCGTGTCGTATTCAATGCGGGCCTGCTGCTTTTCACGGACATTGGCGGTAATCAGCCGGTCGCCGATGCGCACATTCATCGCGTATACGGCAGCGCGGGTGGAGCCGGGGAAAACATATTTGGCTTCAATGGCGCGTGTGCCGGTGTTTTGGTAGTGCTGCACAATGGTGACGTCGGCAATGACGCCGGAGATGCGCACATCCACATCAGTGTCTTTCAATGGCAACTGGTCCACCCCGGCTTGCCCGCCGGGAATATAGAAATAAGGACTCTCGGTTGTCTGGCGTGGATTGTTTTGCGCCCATGCACTGGGGATTGCAAGAGACGCTACAACGAGCAGGGCAAACAGCGTCAGCCAGGTCAGTGGCTGACGGTAAAATGGATTTGTTTTTTTGAGCATATTGACCTCACCTGGATAAACATGCGGTATTCGCATGCTTGCAGTGTGGCGGGTCAATGAGAAAACATTTTGAAGTGCAAAAGAATTTTGTGAAGTGAACGTGAAGTTTGCGTGAAGTCTGGTTGGCTGAATGCGCTGTCAGATCACGTATTTTGCAGCTTTACGTCAGCAAGAGGTAATGTCAGACTGGCGATGGTTCCGGTTGTTTTTTCGTTGAGTGAAGATGCCGTGTGGTTTTCTTGTGCCACGTTGTGCAGCGCGACTGTGCCATAGTGCAAAATGGTAATTTCCTTGACGAAGGACAGACCCAGTCCGGTGCTTTTTTTATGGCTGCCAGGGCGGGCGAGCGAATAGAACTTTTCAAACACCCGGTCCTGCGCATAATCCGGTATGCCCGGGCCCTGGTCTTTGATGTGAATGCTGACGGTGCGTTTATGGCTTTGCAGTGAAACAAGAACCTCCCCGTTGTCGGGAGAGAAATCGATGGCATTATCCAGCAGGTTGCGGATTGCGCGGTGCAATAAAAAGCGGTCCCCTTCCACTGCTAGCGTGGCGCTGTGGTCAGGGAGTTGGAGCTTGACGTCAATGTGGCGTGCTGCAGCAATAGCCTGTGCGCTGCTGACCAGTTCGTCAAGCAGCGGTGCCAGTGCAATGATTTGCGGGTCTTTGATCGAGCGGCGCTGTTCCAGTGCAGTCAGTTCCTGCATCCGGTCGACCAGTTCCTGCACGCGCCGGGTTTCTCTTTCGATATTCTGCAAAAAGCGCTGCCGTTGTGCTTCCGGCATGGGCTCCTGCAGTAGTTCGGTGGCGCCACGGATGGCAGATAAGGGGCTTTTGAGCTCATGGGTGAGTACCTGCACATATTTGGTAACGTAATGACGGCCGGCCAGCGCATCACGCATGTTTTCGTAGCCCTGTGCAAACAGGTCCAGTGCGCGCCGTCCCAGGCGCGGCAGGTTAATGGATTTTTGCGCACGCACATACCGGATGTATTCGGTAACCAGCCCTAGCGGCTGTGTCAGCCAGATGGCAACTATCAGTGCCAGCAGTGCGATGGCAATGGCAGAGAAGATGCCGACATAAAGAATCTGCTTGCGTGCATTGTCGATGTACTGGCCATAGCTTTGCACCGGCTTGCCAACCGTGATGGCGCCGATGATTTCACCGTTCCAGCGTATCGGTGCGCTGACGTACATGACCGCGCTGCTTTTGTCGTTGGGGATGTCGGAGGTGGTTCTGGCGCCATACTGCCCGCGCAGTGTCAAAGCCGTGTCGCGCCAGCCGGAATAATCGGCGCCCGTATTTTGTCCCAGCGAGTCGTACAGGACAATGCCCTGTTCATCAACAACGTGCACACGCAATTCAACCCGGTTTTTCTGCACGCCGTAAATGTTGGCGGAAAATTCGCGCGCGTGCAGCATCTGCATCAGGTCGCGCAGTGGCGAAACGTCAATAGCGCCTCTTTGAACGTATTGCTCGGTCACGCTAGCCAGTAGGTTGGCTGTTTCCACCAGGGAGTCTTCTGCCGATTCGCGGTAACGCGGGTCGATATTTTGTATCAGGTTATAAAGCAATGCGCACACGCCAATGGTGTATATCAGCAAAATACCGATAAAAATCCGGTTGCGTGGGGTTAAGCGTAGGCGCATGACATGGAGTCGCTGTACTTTAGCACTCTGAGGGGCGTTGTGGCCACTCTTCGCTGAGCGCATATCCTATGCCGCGAATGGTGCGGATGGCATCGGCATCCGGCGCAATTTCCCTGAGTTTGGAGCGCAGCGTTTTGATATGGGCATCTACCGTGCGGTCAAAGCTTTCGTTGCCCTGGTCCCATACGATCTGCAACAATTCCTCCCGTGAAAATACGCGCCCCGGACGTTGTATCAGCAGACGCAGCAGGCGGTATTCATAACGGGAAAGGTCAAGCTGCTTGCCATAATAGCGGATTTGCATACGTTGCTCATCGTGCTCAAACGGTGCTGCCATGGCTGCATGGGCAGGTATTTTCTCGTTGGAGGTTTCTGCCGGGAGTTCTGATGGCTTGAAGTCAGCGGAAGCCCTTTTCTCCAGGCGGCGCAGGATGGTGCGCACACGTGCGACCAGTTCACGCGGAGAAAATGGTTTGGCAATATAGTCGTCAGCACCCAGCTCCAGACCGGCAACCCGGTCAATCTCGTCACTGCGGGCTGTCAGAAACAGCATGGGGACCTGTGCCCCGCCCGGAACGGCCTGAAGGCGGCGGAACAGCTCAAAACCATGCATATCCGGCAGGCCAATATCCAGCACGACAAAAGCCGGCAGTTCGTTTTGAAACCGGGCCAGCGCTTCAGAGGCTGTTGCGCACCAGATCGGGGTAAAGCCGTCGGTTTCCAGTACGTACTGAATGGTGTCGGCAATGCTGGCTTCATCTTCCACAATCAGGATTTTAGGCGGGCTGGTCATGGTGTTCTTCGTTATTGAATCAATAGTCGCATTTTGCCAGCAATTGACCTAAAGGGATACGATTGTTTAGTGTCAACACACCCTAACCTGGGGGCGGAAGATCATGCCAGCGGAAATTCAGTTGCACATTTATTCTGAAAAGGGTTGGTTTGCCTGTTCGGTTTTCTGAGGCATTTGGGTGCCAAGCTGCTGGTGGATTTGCTGCGCCAGCATATGCACCTGTTCCCAATCGGTGTATTCATATTCCCGGCTGGTATCGGTATCGCCCTTCATCATGACCATGATCAGGCGAACCATAAAACGGTCAAAAAAATTGTAAATGGGGTAGCGCAGAGCGCCTGCCGTGATGCTGATGATAGATGGTTTCCAGCCGGTTTTCGCAAGCAGTTTGCGGGTATAGCTGTTGGTTTCAATCTGGCGTTTTTCCTGCCGGCGGGCGATCAGGCAGACGGGTACAAAAACGCTGAGCTTCTGATTGAGTGCGGCCAGGTTCTGTTGTACAAACGCTTTCACGCGCCGGTGAAAGTGCCCGTAACGGATGGAGGCAACAATCACAATGGCAGCATAGTTGTCCAGCGGTTGGGCCAGCGTGACCAGTTTTTCGATGTTTTGCAGTGTGCAGATGTGTCCTGAACTGTTCAGGTGTCCGGCTAAACGTTCTGCAATGGTACGGCTTTGTCCGAAGCGGCTTGAATACAGCAGTAAAACCGGTGCATAAGATATGTCTTGGTACATGGCTGGTGCAGTATTTGAAGTGGAGAAAAACATCGCGGCCGATGTCGCTGCTGTACTGTTTTGCATTTACATGCCGGGCAGGCCTTTCATGCCACCCAGGCGGCGCATCATTTTCATGAGTCCGCCGCCTTTCATTTTTTTCATGACATCGCGCATTTGCTCGTATTCTTTCAGCAGGCGATTCACCTCCTGTACCTGTACCCCTGCGCCAGCGGCAATTCTGCGTTTGCGCGAAGCTTTAATGAGGTCCGGCTTGCGGCGCTCCTGTGCCGTCATGCTGTTGATAATCCCTTCTTTACGGGCAATATCCTTTTCGGCTTTGCCCATGTCAAGGTTCTGTGCACGGGAAGCCAGGGCATCAGGCAGTTTGTCGAGAAATCCGGACAGGCCACCCATATTTTTCATTTGGGAGATTTGTTGCCGGAAGTCTTCCAGCGTAAACTCGCCGCCTTCTTTGACTTTAGATGCCAGTTTTTGAGCGGCTTGCATGTCGACGCTTTTATGCACTTCTTCAACCAGCGCGACAATATCGCCCATGCCAAGTACCCGGCCGGCATGGCGTTTGGCATCAAATACCTCCAGCCCGTCGAGTTTTTCAGACACCCCTACAAATTTAATGGGGGCTCCGGTGATGGTTTTCACCGAGAGTGCGGCACCGCCGCGGGAGTCACCATCCAGCTTGGTAAGCACAATGCCTGTTAGAGGCAATGCCTCTTTGAAAGCTTTGGCGGTGTTGATGGCGTCCTGCCCCTGCATCGCGTCTACCACAAACAGGGTCTCGGCCGGATTGAGGACGGTATGCAACTCGCGGATTTCCTGCATCAGGGTTTCGTCAATAGCCAGCCGTCCGGCCGTGTCAACGATCAGCACATCAAAAAAATGTTTTTTCGCATAATCCAGTGCCGCTGTGGCAATGGTTGCGGGTTTTTGATCTGGCGAGCTGGCAAACCAGGTTGCGCCGGCTTGTTGGGTGACGGTTTCCAGCTGTTGAATTGCGGCCGGGCGGTAGACGTCGGCTGAGACGGTCAGGACTTTTTTCTTGCGTTTATCCTGCAGCAGTTTGGCCAGTTTGCCGGTGGTTGTTGTTTTTCCGGCACCTTGCAGACCGGCCATCAGAATCACTGCCGGGGGCTGCACTGACAGGTTGATGTCTGAAATGCCATCACCCATGGTGGCAGCGAGCTCTTTTTCCACCACCCCGACCAGCGCTTGCCCGGGGGTTAGCGAGCCGATGACATCCTGTCCCAGCGCTTTTTCTTTGACGCGTGCAATGAACTCTCTGACAACAGGCAGCGCAACGTCTGCTTCCAGCAGCGCCATACGCACCTCGCGCAACATATCGGCGATATTGGTTTCTGTGATGCGGGCCTGTCCTCGCATTTGTTTGACGATGTGGGCAAGCTTGGTGCTGAGTGTGGATGCCATGCGTGTTCTGATCAAAAGAATGAAATGACGGCCAAAACCCGGCCTTATTGAGGGGCTATAAAATCGGAATAGCCAGTAGCAGATCAATAAGTACTGGAAGGTTCAGCCTCCAGCAAGTATTATATGTGAGGCAACCAATAAGCTTAAGTAAGTGTATTTAAAGCCATTTCGCACGGTATATGGGGTGCAGTATTTTGCGGAGGAATGCGACATAATTGTTATGACAAAAATGTCACTGAAGTGCTTGTCTTGTGTTTGAATCGAAAAATATGTGACAAATTTGTCTAAACCGGTGAAAAATAAAACATCAAAAGCGGTTTTTTAGCACGATTGAATGAAAGCAGATTATGGGTATCTTGTTGAAATTGTTTATTTTTTTCATGGCGATCTGTGTCGGGGCGATGATATGGCGCGTGAATTGCATGAAGAAAATACAGGTAAGAAAAGCAAAGCTATCTCAAAAGGACCATCCGCATCGGCAACCTCAAACGATTTCAGGTTGTCTGTACTGTGGCGTTTTTATACCTCAGGGTGCTGCTGTTGCAGGTTCTGGCGGTGTGTATTGCTGTAAAGCACATCAAAAGCTCCATGAACAAACATTAACAAACAAATGATAGGTTGACTGTGGAGAAGGAGCAATTCACTTTATTTCGCGATCTTCAGCAGGAAGATGCTTCTGCTTCATCGGTCCGGTTGTGGAGTGTTTTTCTGACAGCCAGAATCGCACTGGCCATGGTGCTGGTGCTGATTCAGGCAACGCTGCATTCCATACAGGCCAACAGTGGAGAGTCTAGAGCCGATTGGATCATGACGATCCCATTGGTTGTCTATTTTGTTGAGACAATCGTCGTACGGTGGATGCTGGGCAAAGGCTTATGGCGTCATCAGCGGTTATGGTTATGGGTGCTGACCGTTGGTGTGGATCTGCTCACATTCTCATGGCTGTATTGGAGCGGTACTGATACAAACAGCTATTTATCGCTGTTCATGTTCTGTATCCTGATGGTGGCATCTCTGGGGCCGCGCTGGCTGATTTATCTGGTATGCTTGTTTGCCGCAGGTTTGCTGCTGCTGCGCAGCGGCCTTTTGCAGGATAACTTTCAGGCGCCTGCAGATTTCATTGGCATCCGGCCTGTATTGCTGGCCAGTCTGGGGCTGTTTGTATTAGGAGAGCTGATTTTTCAACTGGCCAATCGCATGCGCCGGGAAGAGCATCGCGCCTATGAGGGCATATCCAGCGCCAGGCTGCAGCAAGTCCTGAATCAGATGATTGTGGCAGAGATGGGCATGGGCGTTGTGGTGGCAGACCACGAGGCGCAGCTAAAAATGGCTAATCCGGCTGCGGCAGCTTTGATTACAGGCAAAGAGTTGCAGTCAGAGACGGCTGATCTGCTGCCGGTACTGAATGATGCATCGGGGTGGAAGCAATTGCAGGAAGTGGTGAAAACCTTGTTTGCCAATGATGTAGGGAGTCGCTGGCTGGTATTTGACTTTATGCTTGAGCAGGGGCCGCAGGGTGGGCGTCTGTTGCAGATCAAAGGGCGGTTGTTGGAAACCGGGGGGGCTGAGGGCCAGCGGCTGTGTGTCTTATTTCTGTCAGACATGCGTGAAGTGGACCGGCGTATGCAGCAGGAAAAGCTGGCGGCCATGGGGCGTATGTCTGCCAGTATTGCCCATGAAATACGCAACCCTTTGGCAACCATCACTTCTGCCAATACATTGTTGTCTGAAGGCCTGCATGATAAAGGCAGCCTGCGGTTAACCGAAATGATTTCCACCAATGCACAGCGTTTAGCCCGAATTGTTAAGGATGTATTGGATGTGGCCCATATGCAGGAAGGCGGAGAGGTTGAAGCCATTGACCTGCTGTTTGCATTGCCTGAAATTGTGAGAGACTGGGCGCGCAACAACCAGCAGATGCATCGCGTCGCAACCAAATGGCCGGATGATATTTTTGGTGTGTTCATTGCTTTTGACGAAGAACATTTGCGCCGGGTCTTGATCAATTTGCTGGACAATGCAGCGCGCTATGCCAGCCAGGAGTCCGACGCCATTGTGGTCTCTTGCCAGGTATACCAACTTGCCGATAATGAAATTGTGCGGGTGTCGGTATACAGCGATGGAGCGGAATTGGCAGTATCAACAGAAAAATCACTGTTTGAGCCATTCTTTTCCACAGAGGCTCGCGGTACCGGGTTGGGCTTGTATATTTGCCGCAGCTTGTGCAACCGGTATGGCGCCAGCCTGGATTACCAGCGTATAGATTTAGACCGGCAGGGGGTTCTTCGTGGCTATAACGAATTTTATATTACAGCCAACCGGGTCGATCCGCTGCCAGGGGAAACTAAAATATTAATAGAACAAACGCGCCATCAATGGCCGGAAGAGGAATAGCATATGACAATGGGGTCGATTTTGGTGGTGGATGATGAGCCCGATCTACGGGCTGTTTATGAACTGGCATTGGTTCGGGAAGGGTATGATGTGGATACGGCCGGGACCGTGTCTGACGCGCGTGAATTGTTGTTGAAGAACCAGTATCAGGTGATGATTACCGATATGCGCCTGCCAGATGGCCTGGGGATTGAGCTGGTCAGAATGGTGGGAGAAAACAACCGGCCGGAAAAATGCTTGGTGGTTACTGCTTATGGCTCGGCTGAAAATGCAGTGGAAGCGCTGAAGGCCGGTGCGTTTGATTACCTGACCAAGCCTGTGAATCTGAAACAGTTGCGGCAAATTGTTGCCACAGCCATCCATATCGAAGGCGGCGGGCATGCGGTTGCCCCCAATTCAGCGGCGGGTGCCAAATCGCCGCAACCTGATGCGGTGGTTGCGACCAGGCAATTGCTGGGGCATTCGGCGGTTATGCAGCAGGTGCGCAATGTCATTGCGAAGGTTGCGCCCACCATGGCGCCTGTGCTGGTGCTGGGGGAGTCGGGAACGGGTAAGGAACTGGTCGCACATGCCATTCACCAGAGTTCACACCGTGCGGATGGTCCGTTCATAGCGGTCAACTGCGGTGCCATTCCTGAAAACCTGATGGAAGCTGAATTTTTTGGTTACCGTAAGGGGGCGTTTACAGGAGCGAACGAGGACCGAGCGGGGTTGTTTGCATCGGCGGCAAACGGTACGCTGTTCCTGGATGAAATCGGAGAGTTGCCATTGGCCATGCAGGCCAAGCTCCTGCGTGTGATTCAGGAACGTGCCGTGCGGCCTGTGGGAGCCAATATCGAAGAGGCGGTGGATGTCCGCATTATCAGCGCAACACACCGCAAGCTGGCTGAAGAGGTCAAAAAAGGGCGCTTCCGGCAGGATTTGTTTTACCGTCTGAATGTCATTGAAGTGCTGGTGCCTCCTTTGAGAGACCGGCAGGGGGATATTGAGGAAATTGCCCAATACATATTGCAAAGAATATGCCGTGAATCAGGCTTGTCAGCGCCACCCAAATTAACGCCCGAAGCATTGCAGGCATTGATGAGTTATGGTTTTCCGGGGAATGTGCGTGAACTGGAAAATATTTTGCACCGTGCAGTGGCTTTGAGCAACGGGGTTGTGATTACAAGAGAAGACTTGTCTTTGGTACACGCCCCAGGTTCAGCATCTGCGGCGGAACCTGTCGCACAGGCTGAACAGATGACCGAACATGTTTTAGCCGAAGCGAAAAATATGCCGTCTCTGCCGGTTGCGTCGGCCGTGGTTGCTGGCG
This sequence comes from Saezia sanguinis, assembly GCF_963921665.1. Classification (NCBI taxonomy): domain Bacteria; kingdom Pseudomonadati; phylum Pseudomonadota; class Betaproteobacteria; order Burkholderiales; family Saeziaceae; genus Saezia; species Saezia sanguinis. Next base: position 116,618 of record NZ_CAWUGC010000014.1, on the reverse strand, counting down.
CGACTATCCGTTCCTCTGATGAGCCATTGCCAACCAATTTGAGCGATCATCTCGATCAGATTGAGCGTGGTATGCTGGTACGTGCATTGGAGATGCATAATTTTAACCGTACAGCCGCTGCTGCTCAGTTGGGTTTAACGCTCAGGCAGATCCGCTATCGCATGGAGCGTTTGGGGATTGATGTGCCGGAGTCCAGGGATAACGATAATGCCTGCTGACACGATACTTTGGCAGGACGGCTGGTATCGTTATGCCAAACATACCCGTTCACCCAATTTCGGGCAGCGGCCTGATGGTGTGCTGCCGGAACTGGTGGTGATCCATTCCATCAGCCTGCCGCCGGGGGTTTTTGGTAACGGTGCAATTGATGCCCTGTTTTTGAACCAACTGGACTGGTCGGCACATCCTTATTATGAAAAAATCCGTGGAACAACGGTTTCTTCTCATTTTGTCATAGACCGTCATGGCGTATTGACACAATACGTTTCGTGCAACCAGCGGGCGTGGCATGCCGGGCGCTCCTGCTGGCAGGGGCGGCCAGAGTGCAATGACTGGTCTATCGGAATCGAACTGGAAGGACTGGAAGGGTTGCAGTTTGAGGATTTTCAATACGAAACACTCTCTGCCTTGATTGGGGCGCTGTGTGAGTGCTATCCGATTACCTGGGTGGCAGGGCACGAACATATTGCGCCGGAAAGAAAACAAGACCCTGGCCCTGGTTTTGACTGGACACGATTAAAAGCCATGACTGGCCTGTCATCACAGGCGTTTCCTCCCGAGGTGTAAAACTCTGGTGCTGTGACCGGATGATTCTGCAAAGGATGGGTTTTATCCGCCAGCAGCATTTCAATTTCGGATGTGCAGTGCACGCCGGTACTGAATGGCTTCGGACAAATGTTCTGTTGCAACCTGTTGGCTTTGTGCAAGATCTGCAATGGTGCGTGCAACACGCAAAACCCGGTGAAAGCTGCGCGCACTCCAGCCCAGTTGCGTGGCTGCGCGTTGCAAAAATTGAGCAGACGCTGAATTGAGCTTACAGGCATGGTCAAGCTGCTTGCCGGATAACTTGTGGTTGGTGTGGCCCTGCCGTTGTATTTGAATGTCTAATGCCTGTGTGACACGTGCAGCAATATGGGCGCTGGATTCTGCTGCTGAAGGGCGCATCAGTTCTGAAGGAGGCAAAGCGCTGACTTCTACCTGCATGTCAATGCGGTCCAGAAACGGACCGGAAAGCTTATTCTGGTAACGGGCAATCTGGTCTGGTGTACAGCGGCAATGGTGTGTGGTATCGCCAAGGTAGCCACAGGGGCAGGGATTCATGGCAGCAATCAGTTGAAACTGGGCGGGGTACCGTGCCCGCTGAGCCGCCCTGACGATGGTGATCTCACCGGTTTCAAGCGGCTCACGCAGTGCTTCCAGCGCATTGCGCGGAAATTCGGGCAATTCATCCAGAAAAAGCACGCCATGGTGTGCCAAAGAAATTTCACCTGGTCTGGGGGGAATGCTGCCACCAACCAGTGCGACGGCAGAGCATGAGTGATGCGGCGATCTGAAAGGCCGCTGGCGCCAGTGTTTTAAGTCCAGATGGCCATCCACACTGGCAATGGCTGCGGTTTCCAGCGCCTCTTCAATGCTCAGTGTTGGCAAAATGGTGCACAAACGCTGCGCCAGCATCGATTTGCCGGTGCCTGGCGGCCCTACCAGCAGTAAAGAGTGCCGCCCCGCAGCGGCGATTTCCAGTGCCCGTTTGGCGGTCGTTTGTCCGCGCACTTCGCTCAGGTCAATGCCATAGTCTGGTGTTATCGGCGCATGCTCTGGTTGTATGCGGGTGCATCCGACCGAGGCCGAAGCGTCTGAAGCCATATCTTGACGGCATCCAGAAATAAGAAACTGCACCACATCTGTCAGATGTTGGGCCGCATAAACCTCAATATGGGTGACCAGCGCGGCTTCATGTGCACTGTGGGCAGGCAGTATCAGGGCGCGCTGCTGCTGTTTGTGTTGCTGCAGTGCCATGCTCAAGGCACCTCGGATCGGGCGCAATTCGCCCCCCAGCGAGAGTTCGCCAGCAAATTCATAACCGTCGAAAACAGCGGAGTCTAGTTGCCTTGATGCTGCCAGAATGCCGAGCGCGATCGGCAGGTCAAACCGCCCGGAATCTTTGGGAAGGTCTGCCGGAGCCAGATTCACGGTTATTCGTTTATTGCTGGGGAATTCAAAACCACTATTGATCAGTGCCGAGCGCACACGCTCCCGGGCTTCTTTGACTTCTGTATCTGCCAGGCCCACCAATGTGAAGCTGGGCAAGCCGTTGGCCAAATGAACTTCAACGGTGACTTCAGGTGCCTGAATGTCAATAACTGCACGACTGTGGAGGATTGCAAGACTCATGTTTGCACCAATTCTGGGAGGTTTGTGTGAGTGGCATGCACATGATTTGTGCATTGCAACATATTGGAGATATCTGATTTTAACGTCTGCAACACAGATAAAACTGTTGGATTCATTTTCACGCACATTCTGATAAAGAAAGAACACGGGCGTTTGGGCAAGGTGAAATTTCAGGCTGGCATGATTTCTGCAAAACGATACTCAGAATATCTTTTTGAAGGTTAACGCCTCTTATGCTTTCAGCGGCGGAATGCCCTTCAGAAAGAAGCAGATGAAGTATGTGTGCATTTCAACAAACGAGGATCACTATGATGAAAATGATCACCGCCATCATTAAACCATTCAAGCTCGACGAGGTTCGGGAAGCGCTGTCAGACCTGGGTGTGCAGGGAATTACGGTTTCCGAAGTCAAAGGGTTTGGCCGCCAGAAGGGACATACCGAACTGTATCGGGGTGCCGAGTATGTGGTTGATTTTCTCCCGAAAGTAAAGATTGAAGCGGCTGTCAGCTCTGACATGCTGGAGCAGGTCATTGAAGTGATCGAGGGGGCTGCCCGAACCGGCAAGATTGGTGATGGCAAAATTTTTGTGTACGACCTGGAGCAGGTCGTGCGCATTCGAACGGGTGAAACGGGTAAAGACGCTTTGTGATGGAAGTGGGGATTGACATGATGAATAAACGATGTGCTTTAGTGGGATTGGGTGCTTTGCTGAGCGTGTTTGCAACCGGTGCAAGTGCGCAGGAGGCGGCTCCTGTATTAAACAGTGGTGATACAGCATGGATGCTGACTTCCACCATGCTGGTGATTTTGATGATCATTCCCGGTCTGGCTTTGTTTTATGGCGGTATTGGGCGTGCAAAAAACATGTTGTCGGTATTGATTCAGGTGTTTGCCACGTTCTCGCTGATTTCCGTGTTGTGGGCGATTTATGGCTATACGCTGGCATTTGGTGCAGAAGGTGCGGTCTTTGGAGACTTCAGTAAAGCATTTTTACTTGGAATTACACCGGATTCTCTGGCTGGCAGGGCTTTTCCTGAACTGGTGTTTGTATCATTCCAGTTGACATTTGCCGCCATCACCTGCTCGCTGATTGTGGGCGCGTTTGCAGAACGCATGAAATTTTCTGCGGTGCTGATTTTCATGGTGATCTGGTTCACGTTCTGTTATGTGCCGATTGCCCATATTGTGTGGGGTCCCGGCGGCTTTCTGGCAAAGGACGGCGCGATGGATTACGCAGGCGGTACCGTGGTGCATATCAATGCGGGCGTTGCGGGCCTGGTGGGCGCCTATCTGGTGGGAAAACGCATTGGTTTTGGGAAAGAAGTGCTGGCACCCCATTCGGTTACGCTGACGATGGTGGGCGCAGCACTGCTGTGGGTGGGCTGGTTTGGTTTTAATGCCGGCTCGGCCACTGCGGCCAATGGTGGCGCTGGACTGGCGTTTCTGAATACCATCTTAGCCACCAGTGCGGCAACACTTTCCTGGCTGGCTGTGGAAGGGCTGCTGCGGGGCAAGGCTTCCATGCTGGGTGCTGCCTCCGGCTGTGTAGCGGGTCTGGTTGCGGTCACGCCTGCCGCCGGGTTTGTCGGCCCGATGGGTTCTATTGTCCTGGGCCTGATTGCAGGTGCTGCCGGATTCTGGGGGGTAAATGGCTTGAAACACATGTTGCGTGTTGACGATGCGTTTGATGTGTTTGGCGTGCACGGTGTGTGCGGAATCATTGGCGCCATTCTGACCGGTGTTCTGGCTGCACCTGCTTTAGGGGGATATCCGCTGGATGCCGAAACGTATTCAATGGGCGGACAGGTTTGGATTCAGGTGAAAAGCGTGCTGGTAACGATTGCCTGGTCCGCAGTGGTGGCTTTCATTGCCTATAAAATCGCGGACATGATCGTTGGTTTGCGCGTTGGCGAAGAGGCCGAGCGCAGTGGGCTGGACCTGGCGCTGCATGGCGAAGTGGCCTACCGCGATTAGTATCAGTTGTCTACGCTATCTCTTCTGAGATGGATATTGGCCCGGCACATGCCGGGCTTTTTTTATGAATTTGTGATGCGGCTGAAACTCACGGGTAGGCCATTGCGGGCAGCTTAGTCCACCAGCATGCGGTGTTTCAGTGCCGGTAACTGGGTGCGGATGGTATGAATATACTGGCGATCCATGTCTGCAAAAATAACGCCGGCACCCTCGGCCTGCATTGACAATATCTGCCCCCATGGGTCGACGATCATGCTGTGTCCCCAGGTCCGGCGCCCGGTCGGGTGTATTCCGCCCTGTGCGGCTGCCAGGATGTAACACTGGTTTTCAATCGCACGTGCGCGCAGCAGAATTTCCCAATGTGCCTGGCCGGTATGGTAAGTGAATGCCGAGGGTATCAGCATGAGGTCACAGGGCATGCTGCCGGGAGCCGATAACTGGCGGTACAACTCTGGAAAACGCAGGTCATAGCAAACGCTTAAGCCGATTTTCAGTGTGGCACCGTCCGCTGTTGGCATGGTGAATGTTTTGGTGGTGGTGCCTGCTTCATGAACAGTGGATTCATCATAATGTTCTGAACCGTTGTCGTAACGGAACAGATGAATTTTGTCATAGCGTATCACCAGCTCGCCTTTGGGGTCATAGACCAGGCTGCTGCTGCGCACCAACTCAGAGGAGTCTTCACTGCGCAGGGGGATGGTTCCCCCCACAATCCAAATGCCTAAATCTTTAGCGGCTTTGGACAATGCCGATTGTATCGGGCCATGCTGAAGGTCTGCTTCGTATTCTGCATACTGCAATTTGTCATGATCTTTGAATCCCATGGCGCAGAAATATTCGGGTAAAACGGCAAGCTGAGCGCCCCCTTGTGCGGCGGTTTGCAACAGCCTGAGTGCGGTTTCGATATTTTCGGCGACCCGTGGGGTGCTGACCATCTGGATTGCAGCAATTTTCATGTACGATACCTCCTATGAGTTTCAATCATCCCTGAAACGGGCATTTTTGGCTAGTATGACCACATGCTCTGGTGAAGTGTTATGGCTGAACCATGTGACCACTTCCTGCGAAAAGGGATGGTTATTTCCGGTTGTCTGGCGCCAGATCGGGCACTGCTGGCGCAGGGTTGGCTGGCTCGGGCGACTGGTCCGTTACATCCGGTTCTTCCCAACTGCCCGAAATGTAATAGACTTTTGTAGCCATGCGGCGCAAAGGCTCGCGCAATACCAGCTGTGCAGCCAGTGAGCCAATGCCTACGGCAGGGTTGACCGCAGTCAATGCCAGCGAGGCTGCGCCGGCATTGATTTCAGGTGCTACCGTAACTTGAAGCTGCTGGGTTTGGTTGCGCAGGTCAATTTTCCCTGTGGCGTGAACCAGCGCATTAACGCCATTGAGCTGCAGCGTATGGATTTGCATGAGACCGTTGTCTATCAGGAAATGCCCATCCAAAGCGTTGAATGCGAGCCCGTCTTTAAACACATCCCGAAAGTCCAGTGACAGGCGGTTGGGCAATGATTGCAGGCTTAAAACGCTGAGCAGGCGGCTGGCCCGCGGGTTGGCAACCAGCAGTTGCCCTTTGCCCAGTTGCAGCGTCAACTGGCCATGTAGGGTGTTCAAGTCAAAATGATACGGCGCGGCGTGCCAGCTCAGTTCTCCTTTCAGCGTACCAGGTGCATTGGCAATGGAGTGAGACAGGTCAAGCTGTGTCAGCAGTTGCCCTGCATCGGGCGTGTTCAATGCCAGTTCAAGTGAAGTGGTCGGTGCCGGGGTGTTGGCCCAGTAGCCTTTGGCCTGCAAGGTGGACGCGCCGGTTGTCAGGTTAAGCTGGTCGATTTGCCAGCGTGGCGGAACCACGGTACGGTCAGTATGGGCGGTGAATGCCAGTTTGCCTAAATCAAGAGCGCCGATGGAAAGGTGATCGATATCCATCTGAACATCGGGCAAAAGCGTGAAAATATGGTCTGGCGAAGCAGCAGTGGTTTCATCTGAACCGGCAGTGCTTTCCAGATCCAGTTCAGGCAGCTTCAGGCGCGAAAGCCGAACACGCAATAAGCCTAAAGCCGTATCGCTTGTGGCAGCCTGCCAGTCCAGTTGTCCGGCTGCTTCCCGGGTATTGATTTTGGCGCCCCAGTCCCGGTTCTGGCGCTGCATTTGAATCTCGGCCTGATGAAGTGTCAAATTCGGACTGATGATGATTTGATCGATCTGGGCTTTAACAGACTGGGGCCACCAGCTCGGCAACGTTAGCGTGGTTGAGCGTGATGTGCCTGTTGTCGCCGCCGGCTGTTTTGAAAGCTCGGCTAAAAATGCCTGCCATCCGGAAATATCCAACTGTTGAAGCTGAATCTGGGCAGTTGTGCCGGCAATCGGCATGACCGGTTCCTGATTGATGCCGATGCTCCCTTGCGTGACCGTGATACCGTTGGTGCCGGAGTCTAAAACATAGTTGGCGTGGATGGTAGGAAGCTGTTGGGTGGCAGGGCGTGTCAGCAGCTCTATGCTTAAGGGCCAGAAGGTGCCGTTCTGGGCCAGCGGCGTCAGTGTGATCAGCAGTGGATATGCATCCTGTTCAGCCTTGTCCAGGGGGGATGGCAGTTTCAGTTGCATGCCCACCAGATCGCTTTGAATCTGAAGGATCTGCTGCTGATTTTCGGTCCGTGCCTGAATGGTGAAACCGGTTGAGCCTGCCAGCCACTGCTGGACAAACGGCAACTGGTGACGCCAGTTCGGGTCATTCAGCAGGCCTTGTGCGGTCAGCCGGCCGCTGGCTTGAATGCTGAGGCCTTTGTCGATGGTCCATTGGGCTTTGCCATGTAAGGCACCCCCTAACGTTTGGGCCTGTATCTGGTCGATGAAAAAGCCTTTTCCCGTAAAGTTCAATTGCCCTTTGACCTGCTGGAGCTGCGGCATGAATGGCCACAATGACAGCGTGTTATCGGCAAAGGTGATTTGTCCTGATACGGTGGATTCATGTACTTTTTCAATACTGATGTCCAGTTTGAGTTGCGTATCTGTTTTTCCCGAGGCGGTGGCTGATGCCAGAACGCCATCCAGCAAATGACCAATGGCTGACTGGTTAATCGCGCGCAATTGCTCGCTCAGGGGGCCACTGACTGTACCGCTGACGCGAACATGCGTATCGTTGTGGTTCCAGTCTTCGATGGACGCCTCTTGTGCGGATAGCTGGATGTCCGGTGCATCCCGTACCTGGCCCGTCACATTTTGCAGCAGCATGCCCTGACTGGTGAAACGAAGCTGGCCATTGACGTGAGATAAAACCGGCCAGGGGCCTTGACCGGCGGAGCGGATCACCTCCGGGGCGTAATCAAAGGTGACATCATGGCCTTGCCCTTCAATCAGGAATGTGCCGGTTCCCGGCAGGTGGAAGGGGAAGTCTTTGAGCGGCCCTTCAATATGAAAATGCCCGTCAGAAGCGGTTCCTGCAATCAGTGCGGATTTCAGATAATCACGAATTTCCTGCGGAATGGACAGTGGCAGATAACGGTAAACGTGGGTGGCATTGCCCTGTTCCAGCGTGCCGGTCAGTTGCAGGTAACCGGCCTGATCGTCAGGGTGTTCTGCAGAAGGGCGTTTCCAGTCAATTTGGGCATGAACTTTTGCACTGTCATTGAGCAGGTCGAAGACGGGGGCGCTGACGTGCATTTCGCCATTGGCCTGTTGTTCCCAGTGAATTTCGGCGAAGGCCTGTTGCACCTGGATGTCGGGTTGTTCGAACAGTCCCGGGAGGGAAACGCTGCCGTCATTGATGCGAAGTTGTGCCTGCCCATCTTTTTCGTTGAATGCAAATTCTGCACTGAGCCGGCTGACGCCCGGGCGCGCAATATCCATCTGGTGTGTATCGGGTGGCTGCGGCCTGGCGGTTCCTGGAGCCAGGTCCAAACGGTTGATTTGCCCGGAAACGTTGTAAGTCATGGCATGCGCTGCATGCTGTTGCCATTGCGCATTGAGGTATTCAACCTCACCCTGGGGGTTGGCTGAACTGAGCAGTGTTTGCACTTTTTGTGGCAGTGGCAGCCGGCGTGCCAGTTGGGCCAGCAGCCCCAGGTTGACCTGGCCGGTTTTGATGATGCCGCCGTCCAGGTTGCCTTCTGTGTCGAATTGCCAACTGATGTCCAGATGACTGGGGTTCCATACCTGCGTATCGACAGCGCTGTGATCGGGCTGAGTCTGGCTGGCTGTGCGAAATGTGAGGTCATCCGTTTGCAGGCGGTACGTGCCTTGTTGCCACGATCCTGTCACTGTGCCTTTAAAGTCCTGCAGGTGCAAAACAGGTAGTTCCGGCGCTGTTTGCAGTTCTACTTCTGTCAGGTTCAGTTTGGCGCGGGTTTCGGCAAGCTGTCCTTCCTGGTTGTACTGGGCCCATATTTCAACAGCGCCGTGGCCTTGGGTCAGTTCGATTGGAAGTGCAATATAGTTTTGCAGTTGTTCAATGTTGGCTTCAGGAAAGCGGGCGTAGGCAGCACCCTCCCAATGTTGCAGTTGCTGGGCGGAAGATGCATGCGGCTGAATAAAATTGCCCTGCAACAAAAAGCGGGTGCCCCAACTGGTAGGGGGCGTCGCTTCAATTTGAATATGGTGGTTACGTCCCTGGCGGCGTATGGATATATCGGTTTCGGTCAGGTTGAAAACAGGCACATCCAGCAGATGGTCTGTCCATCGGACCTGCCCGTTTTGAATAACCAGTTCAGGTTGTTCCAGTAACCACAGAACACTTTCCGGCAACAGGGCAGTACCGGTTTCGCTCTGACCGGAAGGGGGTGTATCAAGCATAGCTGAAATATTGATGCCGGCAATTGAGATCTGCCCATTGCTTTGGCGTTCGATGTCCAGTACCGGATTTTTCAAAATAATTTTTGAAAACTGAAGATCGAACAAAAGAAATGCTTTAAAAGATGGCACAACAGCAATTTCATTCAATGATAAAGCTGCCTGCCCGGTTGGATTCAGTACGCGGACGCCGTGCAATGTCACCACTGGCCACAAACCCTGGCGCTGTGCGGAGATCTGCTCAATCAGAACGGGGGCGCCCAAGTGTGTGCTGGCAAGGCGCTCAATATCTTCGCGGTAGTGGTCAATCCGGGGCACAACCCAGAAGTTCAGTACAACCCAGGCCGTGATAAGCAGCACAGCAACCGCAATGAGGGCGCCCGTGATCATCCGTTTCAGCAGGCGCAGTCGTTTTGTTGTGTTGGAAGCGGGCGGAGCGGATGGCGGCGTCATGCAAAAAAGTTTTAAGTTATATGGCTATGATAGTGCACAATGATAAAGGTTCTCATTATTGGATGCCTGACGATACCATTTTATCTCCCAAAAGTTTGACAGGGATGGTGCGGTGAATGTCTGTTGAATCAGTGTTTGTGGAGAGCTGGGGTGAGAGATTGGGGGATGTTGAAAGATGCACATTGAAGGTGTTTTAGCGGTGAAGGGCGTGGGAATGCGCATACGGCATGCGTTCAAATGGCTTGGGATTACATTTTTGGCAGCAGTGCTTGCATTGGTTTTATTGCTGTGCATGCGCCCTTTATTTGCCGAGCAGATCAATCTGGCGGGCTACAACGCACAAACAGATGCTGAGCATTATCTTTCGTTGCCTTTTTCGGGAGCAAATTTTCGCGCCAATTCTGCAATTGGCTATGGGGCCGGACGCTACTACCTGAGAGGGAAGGCTGCGGCCACTGTGGTGGCTGCTTATGAAAAGCTGTTGCACCGTTTTCCGCATATGCGCTATGTGTATGGTGAGATGGGGTGGAATGGTGGTGGGCGTTTCTGGCCACACCGGACGCATCGCCAGGGCATGAGTGCAGATTTTATGACCCCTGTTTATACCCTGGATTATGCGGGAAACAGTGTGCCGGCCGTTTTGCCAACAAATGTCTTGAACCTGTGGGGCTACCATATCCGCCTGGATGAGCAGGGCCGTGTTACCTCTTATCAGCTGGATACGGCTGCCATGATCGCCCACCTTGTGGCGCTGAAAGAGGCCGGGGCCATTTATGGGGTACGCATTAAACAGGTGATTTTTGATCCGCCTCTTTTGAGGCTGTTGCGTGCAGATCCGGCATTTTCAGCATTAAAAGGCGTGTCTTTTATGGAGCGGCAGGCATGGTTTCCCCATGACGGACATTACCATGTGGATTTTGAAAGTGTGCGTTAGCCGGTTGTTTCGGTGTTGCTGTGACGCAGGGGTGTTTTTCAGCCTGACAGGGGCAGTATATTTATCTGCAAAAGGGGTATCCTAATCCCAGGAAAACAATGAACTACTAAGGGGCGATGACGGCAATAAACGGGTTTTTAAATTAGTGTTACATTATTTAAATAATTAGTTATAAAACGCTGGGTGGCCTTGACCTTGCGGCCAAGGATTTAAGGGCAAAAACACTCGCATCACTCTTGTTTAGACAATGCAACTTGAAACGGATTCGGCTTTTCCTTCGTCCCTGTCTGATACCGTACAGGATGCCCCTGATTCGCGTTTAATGATGATAGACGCTCAGGCGGATTATTCGCGTTTTGTGCAGCGGATAAGGCGGCGTTATGGCTATGAACTGGGGTTATTGAGTCCGGGCGTGCCAAATGCCCAAAGTATCCGGGAGGTTATTTCAAAGCTGCAGGATGCCGGCAATGCCTTGCCGGTTGCGTTGCGCATTGCCCGCCAGTTGGTGCTGGAGCGGCTGGTGGTGATGGATGTCGAACACCATGTGCCATTGACGGACGTCACGCATACCATGACCGATCTGGCTGAGGTGATGATGGATGTCGCGCTGGGGCAGGCGCATGAAGAGCTGGATGCACAATACGGCGCGCCGCTGTGTGCCGATGGCAGCCGCTGCGCTTTCTGGGTTATCGGCATGGGCAAGCTGGGCGGGCGGGAACTGAATGTTTCGTCTGATATTGATCTGGTGTATGTCTATGAAGAGGACGGGCATACTGCCGGTATCGAAAGCGACCCTAAATATACCCAGCGCAGCAACCATGAGTATTTTGCTTATCTGGCCAAGCGCCTGTACGCACTGATTGGAGAAACCACGGAGCACGGGTTTGTGTTCCGGATGGATCTGGCGCTTCGCCCGAATGGCGAATCCGGCCCCCCGGCAGTCAGCCTGCCCATGCTGAAAACCTATTTCCATATGCAGGGGCGCGAGTGGGAGCGTTTTGCCTGGATGAAGGGGCGTGTCATCGCTTCGCTGGGCGACCCGTTGCAGAGCAAGGAAAGCAAGCTGTGGGAGATTGTGCAGCCGTTTGTGTTCCGGCGCTATCTGGACTACAGTTTATTGGATGCGCTGCGCCAGACGCACCAGAAGATTCGCCAGCACGCGGTGCAAAGGGCTGCGGGGCGGCCTGAGAGAGCCAATGACGTTAAACTGTCGCGTGGCGGTATCCGGGAAATTGAATTCATTGTCCAGTTGTTTCAGGTGATCCGTGGCGGACAGTATCCGGAAATCCGGACTCGCTCAACGCTGCAGGCACTGGATCGGCTGCGAGATGCAGGCTTGTTGAGCGCCGAGCGTGCCAGCCAGTTGCAGCAGGCCTACATTTTCCTGCGCCGGCTGGAGCACCGTATTCAGTATCTGGATGACCAGCAGACGCATATTCTGCCGGAGCGCGATGATGATTTGTGCTGGATTGCTTCCAGCATGGACATGGTGGTCGGGCAGGAGCACGATATGGGCTGTTTTGCCGGACTGTTTTCCGTGCTGGGGCAAAGCAGGGAATGCATTGCGGCCGAATTTGACGACCTGTTGCAACTCAACGACCAAATGGTGGATGGCGTCTGTGCCAGCGGCAATTGTTCTGCGCCAGCGGCAATGCTGGGGGAGGAGGCCTTTGAGGCGATGCTGCCGCCAGCTTTGCAGGAACGGGTGCATAACTGGGCGAGCAGTTCGCGCATGCGGGACTTGAAGGACAGCACCAAAAACAATCTGACCTACCTGATATTGCGGACCGCGCAATGGCTGGTCGATGGCATGATCACCGAAACTGCCGCACTGCGCTTCATCGACTGGCTGGATACGATTCTGCGGCGTGAGAGCTATCAGGTTTTGCTGCTTGAGCGGCCCTTGATCCACCAGCGTGTATTGCGTTTGCAGGGCATGGCTCGTTGGGCAGCGCAGTATCTGGCGCGTTACCCGGGCGTGATTGATGAACTGGCCAGTGCCAAGGTTTATAAAGAGCGCTTTGATGGCGAGGCCTATGAGCTGGAGTTGCAGATACGCCGTCAGGCACTGCAGGAGTCGGGCGAGGAGGATGAAGAGGCCCTGCTCAATATGCTCAGGCGGGCTCACCATGCCGAGCTTTTCCGCACCTTGACGCGCGATGTGGAAGGGTACCTGACGGTTGAGCAGGTGGCGGACGATCTGTCATTGCTGGCGGACATCACGCTGAAAATCTCTCTGAACTGGTGCTGGGAGTTTTTGAGCAAGCGGCACCAGGCGCATCCGAACCTGGCTGTTATTGCCTACGGCAAGCTGGGCGGAAAAGAGCTGGGCTATGGCAGCGATCTGGATATTGTTTTTATCTATGACGATGAGCATGAGCGCGCCAATGAAATTTATGGTGCGTATGCGCGCAAGCTGATTCAATGGCTAACGATTAAAACCGCCGAAGGTGATTTGTTTGAGATTGATACCGCATTGCGTCCAAATGGCAATTCGGGTCTTTTGGTGACCTCTGTGGAATCTTTTGAGTCCTACCAACTGGGCCGCGGCAGCAATACAGCGTGGACATGGGAGCACCAGGCGTTGACTCGTGCGCGCTGTGTGGTCGGCTCTCCTGAACTGATCAGTCGCTTTGATGTGGTGCGGCATCAGGTATTGAGCGCCAGGCGGGATGCGGTGGCGTTGCGGGAAGAAATTTTGAAGATGCGGGAAAAAGTCCGGCAGGCGCATCCGGTACGCGGCGGGAAAATTGATGTGAAGCACAGTGCCGGCGGAATGCTGGACATCGAGTTTTGTGTTCAATACCTGATACTGGCTTATGCCTGTGATTATCCCCAGCTCGAAGACGATGTCGGCAACATTGCGCTGCTTTTGCGCGCCGAGCAGGCAGGCTTGTTATCGGTGCCATTTGGGCAACAGGCGTCTGACAGCTATCGTCTGTTGCGCCAGATCCAGCACCGTTCCCGCCTTGACGACGCTTCGGTGCTTTCAGATGAGCAGTTGCATGCCGCTTGCGAGGCCGGGGTGCGGCTATGGCATCAGGTTTTTGAAGGTGGCCATAACGCGAATTTATCACATGATATATAATTTGTGGTGAAGAACACGCTGAAAGCGGCTTTTTAACGTAGAAGTATCACCCTACAATCAGGCAAGGATTCTCAAACCTGCAACAATTTCACTTTGGGAGAATGTTGAATGAGATGTTTTCCTGATCTTTGCCGGGTGGGCGTGTTGATTAAAAAATGCAGAAATATGCCCATGCCGCGTCATCAAGCGGAAATTAAAAGGTATAACCACAAGTGAATGGATTTGATAAATTGATGATGTTGCCAGATGTTCAAGCCAGTGCAGACCCCCGCCATATTGCAATTGACAGGGTAGGGGTGAAGTCTGTGCACTATCCGGTGACGATTTTGGGCGCGGATAACCAGGCCAAGCCTTCTATTGGGCTTTTTGATCTGTATGTGGCCTTGTCGGCCGAGGTCAAGGGCACGCACATGTCGCGCTTCATTGAGCTGCTGGACAGCCAGTTGGAGCCATTGTCCGTTGCTTCCATGCGCTCGTTACTGGACGTGATGCTTGGACGCCTGGAAGCGCAGGGTGGCTCGATCCATGTCAAAGCCCCGTTTTTTGTGCATAAAAAGGCGCCGGTTTCAGGGGTTGGCAGTCTGATGGACTATGAAGTCAGTTGGGATGCCCGGCGCGACCAAGGGACCCAAACCACATCTGTTGTACAAACTGTACAGGTGCCGGTGAAAAGCCTGTGTCCTTGCTCGAAGGAAATTTCGGATTATGGCGCCCATAATCAGCGTTCTCATGTTACGATCAGCGTGGAGTTGGCTGAGAATAGTACGTTGAGTCTGGAAGAGCAGATCCGGTTTGCTGAGGATAATGCGTCCTGTGAATTGTGGGGTCTGCTGAAGCGGCCTGATGAAAAGTATGTAACCGAGCGGGCTTACGACAACCCCAAGTTTGTGGAAGATATGGTGCGCGACGTGGCCGTGAGTTTGAATCAGGACGCACGCATTGTGGCTTACAAGGTGACATCCGAGAATTTCGAGTCAATACACAATCATTCGGCTTTTGCGTGTATTGAGCATCGTAAAAAAAATGATGGCGAATTGTGAGAAAAAGTTGTTAAAATGAACAAGTATTAAAAATAGATTAATATGGTAAAAGTTTTTTACTGTGGGGCCTGCCCAGGATTTCCTGGCTGATAAATCTGGAGCGATTTTCCTCCCTCCCTCGCTCGCTTCCTCTTCGCCCAGGTTGCCCCATGGTTTTTTATTAAAAAATGCCCTGTACTCAAAAAGTGCAGGGCATTTTCATATTGCCGACCTGGCATTTTAAATGCCCAGATGTATTCGCATAAAAGCAGATTCAGAGCCTTCTGAAGGGGGTTATTTCAACCAGCCTTTGCGCCAGAAAATGATAAAAGGTGCAGCTACCGTCAGTATCATCAGGCCCAAAGCAAACGGATAGCCATATTCCCAGTGGATTTCAGGCATGATGTCAAAGTTCATGCCGTAAATGCTGGCAATCAGTGTGGGCGGGAGCAGTGCAACGGAAACCACGGAAAAGATCTTGATGATCTTATTTTGGTTGATGTTGATGAAACCCACGGTGGCATCCATCAGGAAATTGATTTTTTCAAATAAAAATGCCGTATGAGAGTCTAACGAGTCGATATCTCGCATGATCTGCCTGGCATCTTCAAACTGTTCTGCATTCAAAATGCGCGAGCGCATCAGGTAGCCCACGGTACGGCGGGTTTCCATCACGTTGCGGCGAATGCGGCTGTTCAAGTCCTCCTCCAGTGCAATGGTGGAGAGGATTTCGCCAGCCAGTTGATCGCTCATGGTGCTGGTCAATACGTTGCGGCTGACCTTGTCCAGGTCGTCATATATGCCTTCGAGTGCCTCGGCCGAATATTCCACCTCTGTGGCGTACAGCTCTAACAAGACCTCTTTGGCGCCTTCTATCAGGCCGGGCATGCGCCGGGCACGCAACCGCAGCAGCCGGAAAACGGGCAGATCTTCCGTATGAATGGAAAACAGGCGATCGGGTTGCGAGCCGTCTTTGGAGAGTTGCAAAATAAAGACAACAGGGACGTTGCGTGGCTGTTTGTCGTCATCAATCAGGAAATTGCAGCGGATATGAAACGCCCCGTCAATTTCGTCTTCAAAAAACCGGGCGGATTCTTCTAGGTCGTCATTTTCCAGGTCGGTTGGCAGGCGGACCCCATATTTTCGGGCAACCCATTGTTTTTCTTCTATGGTGGGAGCTTCCAAGTCAACCCAGATCGGGAGCAGTTGTGCCAGTGCTTCCTGATGTTCAATTTCTTCTTGGTGAAGACGGCCATTGGTTAAAGAAAAAACATTGAGCATGTAAGCACTCCGTTCATGTCTTGCGAGTCATCCGAGGTCCGAGCGCAATGTGACCCTTTGTGATTATCGCATCACCCTGAGGGAAAAGTGTGAATTGATGTTATATAAAGTGATACAAAGTGCGTTGGCCGGATGCACCGAGCACAAGGATTGACTTGACACAAGAGAATCCATCTTTTTAAAGGGCTTTCATTGCGCTTATCAGGGAACCAATGCACACTGTTACTTATCTGAATTAATAAGACACGAGCGGTAGTATGCAAATTAATTCAGATCGGTAATTGTATCCTTGATGGAGTCAGGAGGTTATATATGAATTTGACGATCAGTGGACATCATGTGGAAGTGACACCTGCACTGCGTGAATATGTCAGCAATAAGCTGGAACGGGTCATGCGCCATTTCGATCAGGTGGTTGAAATTATCGTGGTGCTCTCAGTTGATAATTCTAAAGAAAAGGATCGTCGCCAGAAAGTCAGTTGTACTGTGCGTGTCAAAGGACGTGACATTTTTGTTGAAAATACGGATGCTGACTTGTATGCAGCCATTGACATCCTAGTGGACAAGCTGGATCGCCAGGTTGGAAAATACAAGGAAAAACAAACCATGAAAAAAGGGGCTGAATCAGTCAAATACATGGAAAAGGAATAATCTTCTTATAAGAGCATAGTCTCTTCAATTTAGATTGAAAACAGGCGTACCTTTTATTCCACCAGTCTGGAATTCGGGTACGCTTATGTATTTTGAGCGTAACTATTTGTTATGCGTAGAGTTTTTGCGCCGTATGCTGGTTTGCAGCCAGCCGGTGCAGGTTACTTGAGTGAGCAGGGAACTCCAATTGGGCAAGGCCGCAACATGGCTTTGTTCAATGTTCCTTATAATGCTCTTTTGTATTGGATGTGCCGGGGTGGCAACGCCCTGGGAGTAAAGTTATGAATCGTTTTGCAGCCATTTTGTCTCCCGACCATGTTCAGGTAGATGTGAGCGCAACCAGTAAAAAACGTGTGTTTGAATATATTGGGTTGTTGTTTGAGCGGCTCAACGGCATCGCACGTGCGGATGTTTCCGATAATCTGTTTGCACGTGAGCGGCTAGGGTCTACCGGACTGGGGCATGGTGTGGCTATTCCGCACGGGCGTATCAAAGGGTTGACACAGCCTTTGGCAGCGATACTGCGTTTGCAGCAGCCTATTGGTTTTGATGCCCCTGACGAGCAGCCCGTTGGCCTGCTGTTTTTTTTGCTGGTTCCCGAAGCCGCAACCCAGCAGCATCTGGAGATTCTCTCCGAGATTGCAGAAATGCTTTCCAATCGGGAATTGCGCGAACAACTGTTCCAGACAGGTGATGCGCAGCAGTTATACGATATGATTGCCCAATGGGCTCCGATGCCGTCGGCAACCTGAGCTGCCATGGTTTGTTATCCACTTCTATAAGGCCGATAAAGGCGTATGCAATTTGCAGATGTCACCATTGATATGCTTTTTGAAGCCCATCGCAGTATGCTGCGCTGGCAATGGCTGGCCGGGCAGAGCGCTGCCGAGCGGAAGTTTGCGCCACAGGCCATCGAGCGGGCCAAGTCCAGTGCCGATCTGGCAGGGTATCTGAATTTTATCCATCCGCACCGGGTGCAGGTGCTGGGTGAGCAGGAAATCGCTTATCTCCAAAGTAAACCCCAGGATGAACTGGTCCAAAGTCTGAATGCCATTGTGCCTTTGGAGCCACCGGTATTGATTGTCGCCGATGCGCAACAGGTGCCCGAGCATCTGGTGCTTTTGTGCGAAAGAGCACCCATCCCCTTGTTTACCACCAACGAATCTGCGGCCTATGTGATTGATGTGCTGCGGGCTTGGCTTTCCAAACGCTTTGCCCAGCGCACCAGTGTTCATGGCGTATTCATGGATATTTTTGGCATGGGCGTTTTGCTGGTGGGCGAGTCCGGCCTGGGCAAAAGCGAACTGGGGCTGGAGCTGATCTCCCGTGGGCATGGACTGGTGGCGGATGATGTGGTGGATTTTGCGCTGGTTGCGCAGGGCATCATTGAAGGGCGCTGCCCGCCGCTGCTGGAGAATTTGCTGGAAGTGCGCGGAATCGGCCTGCTGGATATCCGGACCATTTTTGGTGAAACTGCCATGCGGCGCAAAATGCGCCTCAAGCTGATTGTGCATCTGGTTCGCCGGGAGGTTCTGGAACGTGATTTTGAACGCCTGCCGCTGGAGCCTTTGGAGCAGGACGTGCTGGGCGTCGCGGTACGCAAGGTGATGATTCCGGTGGAGGCTGGCCGCAACATTGCCGTGCTGGTGGAAGCGGCAGTGCGCAATACAGTATTGCAACTGCGCGGGATTGATACATTCAGTGAATTTTTAAGCCGCCACCACCGGGCCATGGACGATGGCGGACAGACTGAAAGCTCAGAGTAGGTTACGCTGACGCCCTGTGTTCAGGGCGGTTTTCTAAACCATGGTTATGGATTTTTCGCAGCACAGCTAGCACACAGGCCATACATGGCCAGCGCGTGCTCCTGCAACTGGAATTTATATTTTTTGGCAATTTCATATTGCCGTTTTTCAATTTCTGAATCGACAAACTCTTCCACTTTGCCACAAGAGAGGCACACCATATGGTCATGGTGTTCGCCCTCATCAAGCTCGTAAATGGATTTACCCGGCTCGAAATTGCTGCGGCGTAACAGACCGGCATGTTCAAACTGGGTCAAAACCCGGTAGACAGTCGCCAGCCCAATGTCAGAGTGGTCATTGATTAAAACGCGAAACACGTCCTCAGCCGACAGATGGCGCTGATTGCTGGTTTTGAAAATCTCCAGAATTTTCAGTCTGGGCAGCGTTGCCTTGAGACCATTACTTTTCAGGTTGTCAATGTTGTCAGAGCTCATGTTGTCCTAATCAGCGTTACAGCCAAGCCATTTCATGAAAACAGCTGCTAAGTTGAAGGGGAATGATGGGGTAAGTTTCAGGGTTTAAACCAATATGAGATGATCTGATCTTACCCAGATTGTATCTTCCCTATTACAATAGACCATTCATCATATAAGGTTTGTGCAACTTTATGTATAAACAACAGTGTATTCCACCATTATCTGTACGTCTATTTGCCGGCGGCGTTTTTTCGCTGTGCCTGCTTTTGCTTGCAGGATGCAGTGGCGTTGACAAGGCCTCCAATTCGCTGGTTTCTGCTTTATCCCCCTATAAAATGGAGGTGGTGCAGGGCAATTTTGTTTCCAAAGAGCAGGCAGCCCTGATTCAGCCCGGGATGTCCCGTAACCAGGTGCGTACCATTTTAGGCACCCCCTTGCTGGTGGATATTTTCCATCCTGAGCGCTGGGACTATGTGTTTTCCATCAACCGTCAGGGGGTAGATCCCCTGGAGCGACGCTTTACAGTCCATTTCAGCGGTGACACCGTGGCAAGTGTGGAAGCGTCAGGCGAACTTTTGAGCGAAGAAGAGTTTGTCCGCCATCTGGATGCGGTTGTGGAAGATGATGATGAAGTCGAAATTCCTGTACTGCAAGCCACGCCAGAGCAACTGGAAGAGGCGTCCAAAGCGGCACAGGCTTATCGCGACAGAATGCAGCAGATGCAAGGCGAGGCTCCGGATTCGGCAGCCAGACCTGCGGGATATTATCCGCCACTGGATTCCAACTACTGATCTGATTTCGGGCGGTTGCTGTACCACCGGGCTTGTTGCCCTGAACGCGAGTTGAAGTTGAAAAGGTAAGATGTCATGGGTGCTCCATCCACACAATTGCGTATTGCCATTGCCGGCGCTTCCGGGCGCATGGGCAAAATGCTGGTTGAGGCGGTGCTGGCCGCACCCGATTGTGAGCTGGCTGCTGCGTTGGTTCCTGCGGGCGAAGCGTTGATTGGTCAGGATGCGGGTGCCTTCCTGGGGCAAACCACAGGCGTGCTGGTTCAGGCCGATACCCAGCAAGCGTTGGCGGCGTCCAAAGCACAGTACCTGATTGACTTTACCCGCCCTGAAGGTTCGATGGTGCATGTACAAAGCTGCGCTGCGCTGGGTATCAAAATGGTTATCGGAACAACCGGGTTCAGCGATAGCCAGAAACAAGAAATTGCTGCGGCAGCGCAGAAGATTGCACTGGTACTTTCGCCCAACATGAGTGTGGGCGTGAATGTGACGTATAAGCTGCTGGAGCTGGCGACGAAGGCGCTGCAGCCTGGGTATGATATTGAAGTGATTGAAGCGCACCACCGTCATAAAGTGGATGCCCCTTCGGGGACTGCCATTGGGATGGGGGAGGTGATTGCCCGGACTTTGGGGCAGCCGCTGGAAGATATTGCGGTGTATGAGCGCTACGGGCATACCGGTGAGCGCAAGCCGGGCAGTATCGGGTTCGCCACCATTCGGGGCGGCGATATTGTGGGCGACCATACGGTGATGTATGCCGGAACGGGTGAGCGGATTGAGATCAGTCACAAGTCCTCCAGCCGTGCTACCTATGCACAAGGCAGCCTGCGGGCTGTGCGGTACCTGGCGCAGAAAGCCGCCGGGCTATATGATATGCAGGATGTGTTGGGTCTGAAATAATATTTCAACGCTCTGACACATCACAAAGTGCTGTGACAGGCACTTTGTTTGTTTTTTAGCCGAATTAATTCAATAACCTAACCTTAACCAATAAAGTCAGCATCATGGAAGAGAAGTTTTCACCCAGCGCCATTGAACAGCAAGCCCAGTCCTGGTGGCAGCAGGGTGACGTTTACCGGGTAACAGAAGACCAGAGCAAACCTAAATTTTATGCCTGCTCCATGCTGCCCTATCCATCGGGGAAGCTGCACATGGGGCATGTGCGCAATTACACCATCAATGACATGCTGACGCGGCAGTTGCGGATGAAGGGCTACAACGTTCTGATGCCGATGGGGTGGGATGCGTTTGGCTTGCCGGCAGAAAATGCCGCGATGAAAAGCAAGGTGCCGCCTGCTAAGTGGACGTATGACAACATCGCCTATATGAAAAAGCAGATGCTGGCGATGGGGCTGGCGATTGACTGGTCGCGTGAAATCACAACCTGTTCGCCGGACTACTATCGCTGGAACCAATGGCTGTTTTTGAAGATGCTGGAAGCTGGTGTGGCAGAACGCCGTACCCAGGTAGTGAACTGGGATCCGGTGGATCAGACGGTGCTGGCTAACGAGCAGGTGATTGAAGGGCGCGGCTGGCGTTCCGGCGCACTGGTTGAAAAACGTGAAATTCCGGGCTATTACCTGAACATCACGAAATATGCCGAAGAGCTCAATACCTGTGTGGCCGATCCTGAAAATCCCAATTACCTGAAAGACTGGCCGGCACCGGTGCGGCTGATGCAGGAAAACTGGATCGGTAAAAGCCAGGGCGTGCGCTTTGCGTTTACGCACGGTATCAAAGGTGCTGATGGCCGGTTGATACAGGATGGCCGCATGTACGTGTTTACAACGCGTGCTGATACCATCATGGGAGTAACATTCTGTGCAGTGGCGCCTGAGCACCCCTTGGCACAACATGCGGCACAGGGCAATCCGGAACTGGCCACGTTTATTGAAGAATGCCAAAAAGGCGGCACAACAGAGGCTGAGCTGGCACTGAAGGAAAAAGAAGGCAAGCCAACAGGGCTGCATGTGGTGCATCCGGTGACTGGTGAACAGGTGCCTGTGTGGGTCGGCAATTACGTGCTGATGAGCTACGGTGATGGCGCTGTGATGGGGGTGCCCGGACATGACGAACGTGATTTTGCCTTTGCGCTGAAATACGGCCTGCCGATCAAGCAGGTGATTGCGGTGGAAGGTGAAACATTCAGCAACACGGCATGGCAGGAATGGTACGCTGACAAGCAGCGTGGAGTCTGCGTGAATTCGGGCATACTGGATGGGTTGGGGCTTGAGGCCGCCGTGGATAAAGTGGCTGAATTGCTGCAGGCCAAAGGCCTGGGCGAAAAGAAAACCACGTTCCGACTGCGCGACTGGGGTATCAGCCGCCAGCGTTACTGGGGCACACCGATCCCCATCATTCACTGTGAAAGCTGTGGTCCGGTGCCGGTGCCGGAAAAAGATTTGCCGGTGGTGCTGCCCGAAGATCTGGTGCCTGATGGTTCGGGTAATCCGCTGAACAAGAGTGAAGCCTTCCTGAAAGTGAATTGCCCATGCTGCGGCAAACCGGCACGGCGCGAAACCGATACCATGGACACGTTTGTGGATTCGTCGTGGTATTACATGCGTTACTGTGATGCGCACGACGACACACAGATGGTCGGCGCTGGCACCAAGTACTGGATGCCGATGGACCAGTACATTGGTGGCATTGAGCATGCCATTTTGCACTTGCTGTATTCGCGTTTCTGGACGCGTGTCATGCGTGATCTGGGGCTGGTGTCGTTTGATGAACCGTTTACCCGCCTGCTGACGCAGGGCATGGTGCTCAACCATATTTACCGGCGTAAAACAGCCGCAGGCGGCATAGAATATTTTTGGCCCAAAGACGTAGACAATGTCTATGACGAAGGCGGCAAGATTATTGGTGCCAAATTGAAGTCGGATGGCTCGGAGATTGAATATGGTGGCATTGGCACCATGAGCAAATCCAAAAACAACGGGGTAGACCCGCAGGATCTGATTGAACGCTATGGCGCAGATACGGCGCGTTTTTACACCATGTTCACATCGCCTCCGGATGCGACGCTGGAGTGGAATGACGCGGCCGTGGAAGGCTCGTTCCGCTTCCTGCGCCGGGTGTGGGCGTATGTGTACCGGCAGGTCGGTGTCATCTCTCAGGCCGGCAATGATTTTGCGGGCGCTGGCGCAGTGGTGAAAGCTTTGCGCTATGAAGTGCACAGTGTGTTGCAGCAGATAGACTTTGACTACGGACGCATGCAATACAACACAGTGGCTTCTGGCGCGATGAAGCTGCTCAATGCGCTGGAAGGGTTTAATCCCGATCAGGTCGCAGTCGCCGAACAGCCAGCCGCTACAGCAGCGATGCGCGAGGGAACCAGTATTTTGCTGCGCACGCTGTATCCGGTTTGTCCGCATGTCTGCTGCGTGTTGTGGCAGGAACTCGGGCTGGACAAGCAATGGGGCAGCCTGCTGGATGCACCGTGGCCGCAGGTTGATGCTGCAGCATTGGTGCAGGATGAAGTTGAACTGATGGTGCAGGTCAGTGGCAAGCTGCGTGGCAAAATTACGGTGAGTAAAGATGCAGATCGGGCGACCATTGAGGCTGCGGCACTGGCCAGTGAGGCGTTCCAGAAATTTGGCGGTGATGCTGCACCAAAAAAAATCATCATTGTGCCAGGGCGTCTGGTCAATGTGGTGGTGTAAAGTTAACGTGTGTTGAGTGCGATGGAATCAGAGTAAAGGCTGCAAGTATGCAAAAACAAAACCGCCGTTATTTTCTTGGAGGGCTGGCTGGCACCGTTGCTATGCTGAGTGGCTGTGGTTTTCAGTTGCGCCAGGCACCGGAATTTCATTTCCAGAGATTGTGGCTGGGAGGCACTTCGGAGGTGCTGGTGTTTTTGCGGCGTGAGCTGGCGCGTGTAAGCAGCGTCAAGATTGTCAGTAACCCGGCAGAGGCAGAGGTACTGCTGGAGATTATGTCTGACGTGCGGCGTGATTTCGCGGTCGGGCAAACGCCTTATGGCGAAGTGCGGGAAATCCAGATGCGTTCAACACTGACATTCCGCTTGTGGGCGCAGGGGCAGGATCCGCTGGCAACTGAGGATGAGCTGGAACAGTACCGCGAATACAGCTATTCAGAAACACAGGCGCTGGCTAAAGGCGATGAGCAGGACCTGCTGTTCCGGGATATGAGCCAGAGCATGGCGCAGTTGCTGTTGTGGCGTCTGGCCTCCATGCGGCCCTGATACTGACCGGAGCAATACATGGCCCAGGTTGCAGCCCGTCAATTGTCGAGTCTCTTGTCGAAAGCGCTGGGCCGGCTTTATGTCTTGGTGGGCGAAGAGCCTTTGCAGCAGTTGGAAAGCGCCGATGCTATTCGAGCGGCGGCACGTACGACGGGGTTTACCGAGCGCACGGTATTTACGGTAACTGGCGCGCGGTTTGACTGGTCTGAAGTGCTGGCCGCAACCAGCGCACAAAGTTTGTTTGCCGACAGGCAGATCATTGAAATCCGCATTCCATCGGCTAAGCCCGGGCGTGAAGGCGGGGTTGCGTTGCAGCAGTTAGCACAGCAGACAGATGCCAACGGCGATACGTTGGTGCTGGTTTCCTTGGGAGACCGGATGGACCGCTCAGCCAAAAATACCGCCTGGTTCAAGGCGTTGGAGCAGCATGGCACGGTTGTGGCATGTGATCCTGTTGACAGGGCAGCGTTGCCGCAGTGGATCACGCAACGTCTTGCTGCGAAAGGGCTGCAACTGCAGCCTGCGGAGGAAGGCAAGAGAGCATTGTCTTTTTTTGCCGACCATGTCGAAGGTAACCTGCTGGCTGCACACCAGGAGATTGAAAAACTATCATTGCTTTACCCGGCAAGCGGGCAGGCCTCGCGGATATTGAGTTTTGAAGAGGTTGAGTCTGCCGTCATGGATGTGGCGCGCTACGACCTGTTTCAGTTAACGCAGGTGATTTTGTCCGGGCAGGCGGAACGTTCTATGCGCATGCTTGACGGACTGCTGCATGAAGGGCAGCCGGCAGTGCGTATTCACTGGGTCTTGTCTGACGAAATTGCCACATTGTGGCGGGTGCGCCAGTCGCTGGAGCAGGGGCAGCCGATGCCTTTGGCGTTGCGTGAAAACAGGGTCTGGGGCGTGCGCGAGCGGCTTTATGAGCGGAGCGTTGGCCGTATGACAATACAGACGTGTCAGCAGTTGCTGGTCAGTGCACACATTTGCGATGGGCTGGTCAAAGGGCTGCCTTATCCTGGCTGGCCTTCCAGTGTGATGGAGGCATTGAGGCGGCTGGTGCTGGAGATGCTCGACGCTTTGTCTGTCCGCGAAAAAGCAGGGGGCGGCATGACCGGCAAACTGGCTTTGCATGGATGAGGATGACGCGGGGTTTTTGCAGATATCTGTTGGAATGAGAAATTTTTCACGTATAATCCCGCTTTTATGCACAGTAGCTCCTCTGCGGAGGGTGCAAGAAGGCAGGTATTTGTATCCATGAATCAGGTTGCTGGCACCATGGGCACAGGACAGAGTAAAAGCGGAGTGATTGGGATGCCCTTTTATGACGCAAACAATGATGATGAGGCGCAGGAATTCAAAGTACTGAGCGCTCAGGAGGCACAAGTTTTACAGGCAGGAATGCCCAAACTATCGTTGTGGTCTGTTTTGTGGCTGCAGTTAGTGGCGGGATTTACAGTCATTGCAATAGCTTCGTTTTGGAGCGGCTATGCTGGCGTGATGTCTTCCGCGCTGGCTGGCGTGATGGCTGCATGGGTGCCGTCGGCGGTTTTTGTTTGGCGCATGGCTGCGCAGGCAGATAACAAAGCCGGGGCTCTGATTCCTTTGGCGCGTTTGTTGTTCTGGGAATTCGTCAAAATCGGATGTGCAGTTGTCTTCTTGGTGATGGCTGTGTTATGGGTTCATCCTCTGGTCTGGCAGGCATTGCTGGCAGGGTTTGTGGTGACAGTCAAAGCATACGGTATCGCATGCTGGCTGTTGTTGAATAGGAAACAAACAGGTAAAGAGTTGATCAATGGCTGCTGAAGGCGAAGCTCAAACCGCAAGTCAATATATCCAGCATCACTTGCAACCTTGGCAGGTTCACTGGGATTTGTCCCCGGCGCACCAGACTGCTATCGTTGATTTCAGTGTGATTAACCTGGACTCTGTCATTTATTCGCTGCTGATCGGCGTTATTGGCTGTTTTGTTTTATGGCGCGCTGCCCGCAAGGCGACCTCTGGTGTGCCCGGACGGTTTCAGGCCGCAGTTGAGTTTCTGGTTGAAATGGTGGCCAATCAGGTCAAAGACACCATCAGTGTTGAGAAGAGTCGCAAGCTGATTGCACCTTTGGCATTGACGCTGTTTGTGTGGATTTTCCTGCTCAACGCGATGGACTTGCTGCCGGTGGATTTGTTGCCCTGGCTGTGGGCCAAGTTCTATGGCGCCATTGGCGGAGACCCTGCGCATGCTTATATGCGTGCTGTGCCGACAGCAGATTTGTCGGTGACTTTGGGCATGTCCATTTCCGTACTGATTTTGTGTTTCTTCTACAGTCTGAAGATCAAGGGCCTGGGTGGCTGGACGCATGAATTGCTGACAGCGCCCTTTGGCATGAGCAAAAATCCGATTTTTGCCATTATCTTGGCTGTAGCAAACTTATTCATGCAGATTGTGGAGTACCTTTCCAAGACTGTTTCCCACGGGATGCGGTTGTTCGGAAATATGTACGCAGGTGAACTGGTGTTCATGTTGATTGCATTGATGGGCGGTGCCTGGGCCTGGAGTCCTGTTGAAGCGGGATTCTGGCTGGGTATCGGGCATGTCATTGCCGGCTTTGCCTGGGCAGCATTCCACATTCTGATTATCACGTTGCAGGCGTTTATTTTTATGACGCTGGCGGTGATTTATCTGGGACAGGCGCATGACCATCACTGATGATTGTGAATGGTTCTGACTGCTGATTTTTGTTTTAATTTTTTAACTAACACGCTTTTTCTCTCAAAGGAGTTATCATGGAAAACATCCTCGGCCTCGTCGCTCTGGCTTGTGGTCTGATCGTTGGTCTTGGGGCCGCTGGCGCATCTATCGGTATTGCACTGATGGGCGGCAAGTTCTTGGAATCATCTGCTCGTCAGCCTGAATTGATGAATACCTTGCAAACCAAGATGTTCATTCTGGTGGGTCTGATTGACGCTGCCTTCCTGATTGGTGTTGCGATCGCTCTGCTGTTTGCATTTGCTAATCCCTTTGCGCTGGCTTAAGAATTATTGTCAGTGCATGAGTTTGAAGGCCCGACAAACCAATATGTTTGTAGGAACATCAACTGAACGAGGAAAGGTGTTGTTGTGAGTATCAACGCAACCCTTATCATCCAGATCATTGTTTTTGCGCTGCTTGTGTGGTTCACGATGAGTTTCGTGTGGCCACCAATTGCCAAAGCCCTGGATGAACGCGCAAAGAAAATTGAAGAGGGGCTGGCAGCAGCAGACCACGCAAAGGCAGAATTGAATGATGCCAACAAGCGTGTGGAAGAGCAGCTGGCCCATACACGTGAAGAGTCCACCCAGCGGATTGCCGATGCAGACCGCCGTGCTCAGGACATCGTCAACGAGGCGAAGTCGCGTGCTGTTGAAGAGGCCAACAAGATCATTGCTGCAGCCAAGGCTGAGGCAGATCTGCAGGCAACGCAGGCGCGTGAAGCCTTGCGTGAGCAGGTCGCCGCATTGGCAGTTAAAGGCGCAGAACAGATTCTCAAGCGTGAAGTGGATGCCAAGGCGCACTCACAAATGCTTGAGCACCTGAAAGCTGAGCTGTAAAAGGGGTAAGGTGCTATGGCTGAACTTGCAACGATTGCCCGCCCTTACGCAGAAGCCATATTTCAGGTGGCTAGCGACCAAAAGCAGTTTGCCCAATGGGGCGAGGTGCTTAACAATCTGGCGCTTGCCTGCGATACAGATGAGCTCAAGCTGCTTGCCAACGACCCTAAAGTTTTGGGGGAGCAGTTGGTGGGTTTGCTGATGTCTGTGACCAAGTCCGATGCTGTGCCGACTGAAGCGGTCAAGCGCTTTTTGGCAGAGCTGGTTGATTATGGTCGTTTATCTGCGTTGTCAGAGGTGGCTAAGCAATACCGTGTATTGTGTGATGCAACCAATGATGTCACGGAAGTGCTGATTTACAGCGCTTACCCGATTGGCGATGCAGAACTTGCGCAGCTTTTACCTGTACTGGAAAAACGGTTTGGCAGAAAACTGAAACCACAAGTGCAAATTGACGAGTCTTTGATTGGTGGTATCTGTGCAGTGGTGGGTGATGACACATTGGATATGTCTGTCAAGGCCCGTTTGGAACAAATGAAAGTGGCGTTGATGGCCTAAACAGGCCATGCGCAAAAGGAATTAGGGGAACCCCATGCAACTCAATCCCGCAGAAATTTCTGAGCTGATTAAAAGCCGGATCGAAGGTCTGACACCCAGTGCAGACATTCGCAGCGAAGGAACCGTGATCTCCGTCTCTGACGGTATTTGTCGTGTTTATGGCCTGTCTGAAGCCATGCAGGGCGAAATGTTGGAGTTTCCGCCTGCACCGGACGGCACACCGACTTTTGGTTTGGCACTGAACCTGGAGCGTGATTCGGTTGGGGTCGTGATTCTGGGGGCTTATGAGCATATTTCAGAAGGCAATACGGTTAAATGTACTGGCCGCATTCTGGAAGTGCCGGTAGGCCCGGAACTGATTGGCCGTGTGGTTAATGCGCTGGGGCAGCCGATTGACGGCAAAGGCCCGATCAACGCCAAAATGACCGACGTGATTGAAAAAGTGGCGCCTGGCGTGATTGCACGTCAGTCTGTTGATCAGCCGCTGCAGACCGGTTTGAAGGCGATTGACTCCATGGTGCCAATTGGCCGTGGTCAGCGCGAATTGATCATTGGTGACCGCCAGACCGGTAAGTCAACCATTGCCCTTGATACCATCATCAATCAGAGGGGCCAGGGCGTTACCTGTATCTACGTGGCGATCGGGCAGAAGTCCTCATCCATTAAAAACGTGGTACGCACCCTGGAAGCCAATGGCGCGATGGACTATACCGTTGTGGTTGCTGCGCCTGCTTCAGATTCTGCTGCTATGCAGTATGTATCTGCTTATGCTGGCTGCACCATGGGCGAGTATTTCCGTGACCGCGGTCAGGATGCATTGATCATTTATGATGACCTGTCCAAACAGGCTGTAGCCTACCGCCAGGTTTCTTTGCTGTTGCGCCGTCCTCCAGGCCGTGAAGCGTTCCCTGGTGATGTGTTCTATTTGCACAGCCGTTTGCTGGAACGTGCAGCGCGCGTGAACGCTGAGTATGTTGAGAAGTTCACCAACGGTGAAGTCAAGGGTAAAACAGGTTCACTGACCGCTTTGCCAATCATTGAAACACAGGCTGGTGACGTGTCCGCATTCGTGCCAACCAACGTGATTTCTATTACCGATGGACAGATCTTCCTGGAAACCAACCTGTTTAACAGCGGTATCCGCCCTGCGATTAACGCCGGTATTTCGGTGTCCCGTGTGGGTGGTGCGGCTCAGACCAAACTGATCAAAGGTTTGTCTGGCGGTATCCGTACCGATTTGGCGCAGTATCGTGAACTGGCTGCATTCTCACAGTTTGCTTCAGATCTGGACGATGCGACACGCAAACAGCTGGATCGCGGTGCACGTGTGACTGAAATGCTCAAGCAGCCGCAGTATTCTCCACTGCCAATTTCCTTCATGGCAGCTTCGCTGTTTGCCGTGAACAAAGGCTACCTGGATGGCGTGCCGGTGGAAAAAGTGCTGGAGTTTGAAACCGGTTTGCACCAGTTGCTGAAAACCAGCTATGCCGGCTGGATTGAGAAAGTGGAAGCCGCCAAAGTCATGGATAAAGATGCTGAAGCTGAGCTGACTGCAGCGCTTGATTCATTCAAGAAAAGCTTTACCTGATGGATTGTGAGATTGTGATCAGCAGGCATCAATTCAAAGGAGCTGGGCATGGCATCAGGTAAGGAAATTCGCGGCAAGATCAAATCGGTGGAAAACACCAAGAAGATCACAAAAGCGATGGAAATGGTGGCCGCCTCCAAAATGCGCAAAGCACAGGATCGCATGCGCATGGGTCGGCCGTATTCGGATAAGCTGCGTAACATTACAGCCCATTTGTCGCGCGCTAATCCGGAATACAAGCACCCGTTCATGGTTGCACCAGCCACGCCAACCAAAAAAGTGGGGCTGATTGTGATCAGTACCGATAAAGGGTTGTGCGGCGGCTTGAATACCAACATGTTTCGCGTTTTGACCAATAAGTTAACGGATTGGGACAAACAGGGCATTGAAGCACGGGCGGTGACCATCGGTGCGAAAGGTTTTGGCTTTTTGGGGCGTATCAAGGTGAAGGTAGAGGCGCAGGTTTCTCAACTGGGGGATGTTCCCCAGGTGGATAAACTGGTGGGGCCATGCAAAGTGATCATCAAAGACTTTATTGATGGCAAGCTCGATGAAGTCTACCTTTGCTACACACGTTTCATCAACACCATGAAGCAAGAGCCGATCGTAGAGCAGTTTTTGCCTTTGGCTGAAAGCCGTTTTACTCAGACAGATGAGGAAAAGCGCTCGCACGCATGGGACTATATTTATGAACCGGACGCACCGACCGTTATTGACTTTTTGATGCGGCGCTATGCTGAGGCGCTGGTTTATCAGGCAGTGGCTGAAAATATGGCCTCTGAACAGTCGGCACGTATGGTAGCCATGAAAGCGGCAACCGACAATGCAGGTAATCTCATTAACGAATTGAAGTTGGTCTATAACAAGACCCGACAGGCTGCAATTACAACCGAATTGACGGAAATTGTGGCAGGTGCTTCAGCAGTGTAACGAATAAGCGTAATCAGAAGGAACCAATCATGGCAGAAGGCAAGATTGTTCAATGTATCGGTGCAGTGGTTGACGTGGAGTTTCCACGTAACGCAATGCCTAAAATTTACGAAGCATTGAAAATGGAAGGCTCTCCGCTGGTGCTGGAAGTTCAGCAGCAGTTAGGGGATGGTATTGTTCGCACCATTGCTTTGGGCTCGTCTGACGGCCTGCGTCGTGGCATGAAAGTGCAAAATACGGGTGATGGCATTACCGTGCCGGTGGGCAAAGCCACACTGGGCCGCATCATGGACGTGCTGGGCAACCCGATTGATGAACGTGGTGATATTGACTCCTCTGAAAAGGCGATGATTCACCGCAAGGCTCCGGCTTATGAAGAGCTGGCTCCTTCCACTGAACTGCTGGAAACCGGGATCAAGGTGATTGACTTGATCTGCCCGTTTGCCAAGGGTGGTAAAGTCGGCCTGTTCGGTGGTGCCGGTGTGGGCAAAACCGTGAACATGATGGAGCTGATCAATAACATTGCAAAAGCGCACTCAGGTCTGTCTGTGTTTGCTGGTGTGGGCGAACGTACCCGTGAAGGTAATGACTTCTATCATGAAATGATGGATGCCGGTGTTGTAAATAAAGACAACTTGTCCGAATCCAAAGTGTCCATGGTGTACGGTCAGATGAATGAGCCTCCGGGCAACCGTCTGCGCGTGGCGCTGACCGGGCTGAGCATTGCTGAATCTTTCCGTGATGAAGGCCGTGACGTTTTGTTTTTCGTCGATAACATTTACCGTTTCACGCTGGCCGGTACCGAAGTATCTGCGCTGCTGGGTCGTATGCCTTCAGCGGTGGGTTATCAGCCGACTCTGGCAGAGGAAATGGGTAAACTGCAGGAGCGTATTACTTCAACCAAAGTGGGCTCCATCACCTCGATCCAGGCAGTGTATGTGCCAGCCGATGACTTGACTGACCCGTCACCTGCAACCACATTTGCTCACTTGGATTCCACCGTGGTGCTTTCCCGTGATATTGCTGCTTTGGGTATTTATCCGGCAGTGGATCCGCTGGACTCCACCAGCCGCCAGCTTGACCCGCACGTGGTGGGTGAAGACCACTATACCGTGGCACGTCAGGTTCAGGGAACATTGCAGAAGTACAAAGAACTGCGCGATATTATTGCGATTCTGGGTATGGATGAATTGTCACCGGAAGACAAACTGGTTGTGGCCCGTGCCCGTAAGATCCAGCGCTTCCTGTCACAGCCGTTCCATGTGGCTGAAGTGTTTACAGGCTCTCCTGGCAAATACGTTCCTCTGGCAGAAACCATTCGTGGTTTCAAGATGATTGTCAGCGGAGAGTGTGATGCGGTTCCTGAGCAGGCATTCTACATGGTGGGTACCATAGACGAAGCTCTGGAAAAAGCCAAAAAGATTCAATAATTCGGCTTCTCAGCAACTGGGCTGAAAAGCATATTGCAAACGCATGGCTGACTGCTGGTAGATTTGAAACAGTAAGCTGTGTGTTTGTTAGAGGAATAAATAATGGCGACTTTGCATGTGGATGTTGTCTCTGCCGAAGAGTTGATTTTTTCTGGAGAGGCTAAATTTGTGGCTTTACCTGGGGAATCAGGTGAGTTGGGGATTTTGCCGCACCATATTCCGTTGATTACCCGCATTAAGCCGGGTGCTGTGCGTATTAGGCGTGCCGATAACGATAAAGAAGAACTGGTGTTTGTTGCCGGAGGCGTGCTGGAAGTCCAGCCGAATATGGTTACAGTATTGGCTGACACAGCGATTCGTGGTGCCGACCTTGACGAAGCAAAAGCGCTTGAAGCACAGAAAGCGGCTGAAGAGGTGCTGAAGAATGCGCAAGGGGGCATGGAGCTTGCCAAAGCGCAATCTGAACTGGCATTCATGGCGGCTCAACTGTCGACCATCCGGCGCTTTAATAACAGCAGCCGAAAATAAAACTTGTTTTATTTTTTTGCGGATAAAGAAAAAGCCATCTGAAGATGGCTTTTTTAATGGGTGGCTTATTTTAAAGATACAGCTTTTCTATACAGCGCTATCCCATGCAGGATGGTTGCAGATGTTATCCAATGTATCTGTTGAATCTTTCCAAATGAAAAGTGCAGAGCCTTACATCAACAAAATTATTTAGCTTCTTCTTCGTTTTCCAGCGCTTTGCATGAAGGTGCACAGACGAACTGCATTTGCCCCAGCAGTTTGCGGGCTTTCAGTTGCGCACGTGGACGATGTTTGCCGCATAGAAAACAGGACATGGTTGCGGCACCAAAAGAGCCGGAAGAAACGAATGGTGAGCCATTGACTTTTGAACGATAGCGCAAACCGTCATCTGCGACTTGGGTTTTGGTAGGTGCTTTAGACATGGATGATCAATAGTTCCAGTATCAAGTTGAAAACGCTCAAACAAAAATAGGGACTTCCTTTTAGCGTTAATCAGGAAATCCTGTACAAAGGAGATGGTATTTCAATTTAATGAATTAACCATGACATCTGCATTTCCGTTACCAGATCTGGTGTATTTCAAACGTCCTGGTATTGACGGTTTGACCACACAGATAAAGCAGATGCTTTCTTCCTTTTGTTTCTTCTTGTCTTCACTCCCGCATGACATCAGACCCAGTAATATTCAAGTGTCCGAATTTTCTATTTGTTTGGTGCGGCTGGCGGGGATCGAACCCACGACCCTTGGCTTCGGAGGCCAATACTCTATCCACTGAGCTACAGCCGCAAAACAGATTCAACCTATGCTGTGTTCAGTGAAGATACATCAGCGTTACATTAAATATAAGCTACTTATTATACGCTAAAAGCAGCCTAAAAAGAGCTATTCGCATTAAGCGCATGTTAAATATATGCGTATTATGAAAATATCTGTGTGATCAGGCTGAGGGCTGAACAGAAGAGGAAGGATGTTTAAGCCCCTGCAAGTAAGTTTTCACGCTGTACAGGGTAATTTCACGCAAGTCGAAAGATTCAGAATCGTGCATCCAGTTGTGAAACAGCCCATCACTTAAAGCCTGCAGGCCGCGTGCCGCCCAATGCACCTGAGCTTCTGTGATGTGAATTTCTTTTGCCTGGTTTGCCAAAAGCAACAGGCGTGTAAATGTGCCTAAAGAGCGTTGCAGATGCCGAAGATGCCGCTCACTCATGACCGCAAATTCGTCAACCAGCTCAATTTTATGAAACACAATATCTAAAACATTACGGATTTGCGAATTCTCATTGACCAGGGAGGTCAATTCAGAAATTAATGCAAGAATGCGGTTCAGAGGCGAGATGTCATTTTGCTTTTCGATGCGTGTGAAAATTTCGTCTGCAGATAATGTGGCACGGTCTAAAAGGGCCTGAAACAAAGCCAGCTTATCGCTGAAGTGCCAATAAATCGCGCCGCGCGTTACATTGGCTGCCTGGGCAATTTGCTGTAAAGAGGTACGTGAAACACCCTGTTGCTGAAACAATGTTTCAGCAGCGTCTAAAATGATCTGCCGTGTTTGAAGTGCTTCTTCTTTGGTTTTGCGTGCCATAATAGAGGGCTCTGTGAAAAGCTTTGTAAAATTATGTAAAGAATCCTTATTCTATCTTACATACATTCAGAAATGTATATATACTATGGGCTTCGTACAGAAATAAGCACAGATTCCGGGATTATTTGTCTATCTGTTTATACCTGATCACACTGGGTATGGCGCGACGCCTGATACAGATAGTAGCGTTTCGTTGTCATTATGTTTTGGACAGTTTTATCGATTTCATGCTCCCACCAGAAGGAGCGGTTAGGGCTATTAAGGAAGATCATGTCGGCACAATCAGCACAGACTCAAAAGAATTCAGATCAGGGAAAGCGCCAGCCTCTGTTATGGCTGTTTGCGCCATTGGCAGTTGCACTGGCGCTTACGGCGTGTGGCAAAGATGAACAGGCGGGTGGGGCAGGGGCTCCGCCATCGGTTGGATATGTTACGGTGAAAGCGCAGAATATTGGCTTGACCACAGAGTTGCCTGGGCGTCTGCAAGCGTATCGGGTGGCCGATGTGCGTGCGCGTGTGCCGGGGGTGTTGCAGCGTCGGCTTTTTGAAGAAGGCTCTGACGTGAAGGCCGGACAGCAACTGTTCCAGATCGATGATGCCCCCTATCGTGCCTCTTTGCAAAGCGCGCAGGCTTCGCTGGCGCAGGCACAGGCCAACCTGATGCAGACCAAAGCACTGGCAGAGCGGTATCAGCCGCTGGTGGCGATCAATGCAGTCAGCAAGCAGGATTATGACAATGCCGTAGCAGCTCAGAGAGCCTCTGAAGCCAATGTGCTGGCGGCTCAGGCTTCTGTTGCAACGGCCAAAATCAACCTGGGTTATGCCGCGGTGACAGCACCGATTTCGGGCCGTATTGGCCAAGCATATGTGACAGAAGGCGCTCTGGTCGGGCAGACAGACATCACATTGTTAGCGACTGTGCAGCAGATTGACACTCTATATGTCAACTTCACCCAGTCGGCAACAGAAGTGATCAAATTGCAGCAGGATGTACGCTCGGGACGTTATAAGGTGGCCAGTGATGGTTCCATTCCGATTACCGTCATCCTGGATAATGGGCAGCCTTACAGTGAACCAGGGCATTTGATGTTCACGGACTGGACTGTTGACGAAACAACGGGTCAGGTCACCTTGAGAGCGACTGTGCCTAACCCTGAAAAGTTGCTGCTGCCTAATTTGTATGTCCGGGTCCGCTTGGAGCAGATTCAGGCTGAAAATTCTTTCCTGGTGCCACAGCAGGCGGTTACCCGTGCTGCCACGGGCGATACTTTGTATGTTGTGACCCCGGAAGATACGGTTGAGCCTCGCCAAGTCGTTGTTGGCGGGCGTAATGGACAGAATTGGGTCATAACTTCCGGTTTGAACGATGGTGACCGCGTCATGGTGGATGGTTTCCAGAAGTGGCAAATGGCTGTGAGTGGCGCCATGCAGGCTGCTGCCGCACAAAAATCGGAGGAACCTGTTGTTGTGAAGGTACAGCCGGTGCCATTGGATACGCAGCCAAATCCCGCACCAGCAGGAAATGGACCGGCTGCTCAGCCAGCGTCAGGAACGCCGTCAGCGGATGCTCAATCCCCTTCAGACGCGGCTGCACCAGCAGCAGCAACTGAAGAAAACAAGTCGTAAGGAGCACGGCAGATGGCCAAGTTCTTTATTGATCGCCCTATTTTTGCGTGGGTGGTGGCAATCGTCATTATGATTGCCGGAGCCGTATCCATTACGCAAATGGCAATTGAACAGTACCCACCGGTGGCGCCAACGCAGATCACGGTGAATGCAACTTATCCCGGAGCTACTGCCCAGACGCTGGAAGAGAGTGTGCTGGCCGTTATCGAGCGGGAAATGAACAGCGCCAAAGGTCTGGCGTACATGGAAACGGTGAGCAATGCCAATGGTTCAGGTTCCATTACACTGAATTTTGAGCCGGGCATTGACCCCGATATGGCACAGGTGGACGTGCAGAATCTGTTGTCCCGGGCCACTCCACGCCTGCCTGCATCTGTGACGCAGCAAGGCGTGATTGTTCGCCAGTCGCGCTCCAACTTCCTGATGATGGTGGTGGTTACCTCCACCAATCCTAACTACAGATCGGCTGAGCTGAATGACTATGCAGCGCGCAATGTGGTCGATGAGTTGAGCCGTCTCAATGGTGTCGGACAGGCGATGCAGTTCGGTGGTGAACGTGCCATGCGTATCTGGGTTGATCCTACGTTGTTGAAGGGGTACAACCTCTCAATGACCGATGTGAGCAGCGCCATTTCATCGCAGAATGCGCAGGTATCTGCCGGTACCGTGGGCGATGTGCCGATTGAAGAGGGGCAAACAACCTTTTCTGCCATTGTGGTGGATGGTCAGTTGAGCACCGAGGAACAGTTCAAGAATATTGTGCTGCGGGCCAATCCGGATGGTTCTACTGTCCGTTTGGGTGATGTTGCACGCGTTGAACTGGGCACACAGAGTTATAACTTCAGCTCGCTATACAACGGGCAGGAAACTGCCGGTATCGGTATACAGCTGTCTTCCAATGGTAACGCGCTGGCGACCGCCAAGCTGGTACGCGACAAGATGCAGGAGCTGTCCCGCTATTTCCCGGAAGGTGTTGAATTCCAGGTGCCTTATGACACCACGAAATTCATCTCGACCTCCATTGAAAAAGTGGTGCATACACTGTTTGAAGCCATTGCGCTGGTGTTTGTGGTGATGTTCATCTTCCTGCAGAATGTGCGCTACACCGTCATTCCAACCATTGTGGTGCCGATTGCCTTGCTGGGGGCTTTTGCCGCGCTGTATGCGATGGGGTTCTCCATCAACGTGTTGACCATGTTTGCCATGGTGCTGGTGATCGGGATTGTGGTGGACGATGCCATTATTGTGGTGGAAAACGTCGAGCGTATCATGAGCGAAGAGGGCCTTCCGCCGCTACAGGCAGCCCGAAAAGCCATGGGGCAGATTTCCGGCGCGATTATCGGCGTGACGGTGGTGCTGGTTTCGGTGTTTGTACCGCTGGCGTTTTTCAAAGGGTCTACCGGCAATATTTACCGGCAGTTTTCCGCGACCATGGCAACGGCTATCGGTTTCTCGGCATTTCTGGCGTTATCGCTGACACCGGCGCTTTGCGCAACCATGCTCAAACCGGTTCAGGCAGGCCATCATGCAGAGAAGAAAGGCTTTTTCGGCTGGTTCAACCGTAACTTTACAAAGACGGCCAAGGGCTATGAGAGCATTCTGGCCAGGCTGTTGCAGCGCAGCGGGCTGATGATGCTGGTATATCTGGCGATTACGTTTGCAGCAGGGTATCTGTTTTTACAGATGAAAACCTCTTTCCTGCCCAATGAAGACCAGGGGGTGGTTATCGCCATGGTGCAGTTGCCAGCAGGTGCGACATCCGAGCGTACGGAGTTGGCATTGGACCAGTTTTCTTTGTATATGCGGGGGCGTCCGGATGCAGAGCTGACGGTACAAGGTAAACCGGAAATGATTCGGAACATGGATCCGAAGAATCCGGCACATTGCTCGGCATTGCAGGCCTATGTGGGTGACAATCAGGCGTTGTTTGATGGTCTGGTGAAACCGGCAGACCGCCAGAACTGCGATGTGATTTATGCACTGTTGCGGGGTAAACCTGAAGTGGCTGACATCGTGACGGTGCGCGGTTTCAGCTTTGCCGGACAAGGGCAGAATGCGGGCTTGTCTTTTGTGCCACTGATCGATTGGAGTGACCGTACCAAACCCAACGAAACTGCACAGGCACTGGCCGGGCAGGCCATGGGAGAACTGGCTGGGATTCGCGATGCGTTCATCTACACGTTGAGCCCACCACCTATTCCCGAACTGGGGATTGCCGCCGGGTTTGAATTCCGCCTGGAAGACCGCGGTGCCAATGGACACGAGGCGCTGCTGAATGCACGTAACCAGTTGTTGGGGATGGCCGCGGGAAGCAAGATATTGTCTGGCGTGCGTCCCGATGGCCTGGAGGATTCTCCGCAGATTTATCTGAATATTGACCGCGATGCAGCGCAGGCGCAAGGGGTTGATTTCAGCATGATCAACGCGGCACTTTCCACGGCGTTTGGTTCCAGCTATGTCAATGACTTTCTGAACCGGGGCCGCTTGCAGCGTGTGATTGTGCAGGCTGATGCGCCCCAGCGTATGCAGGCAGATCAGATATTGCAGTTGACGGTGGTGAACTCCAGCGGCAAAGTGGTACCGTTCTCGTCTTTTGCGACGGTGGAGCCTACCACCGGGCCGGTGCAGACGGTGCGCTTTAACGGCTACCCTGCCATGAAAATTGCAGGTAATGCGGCCGAAGGGTACAGTACAGGCGATGCCATGGCGGAGATGGAGCGGTTAGCTGCTCAATTACCGGAAGGGTTTGCCTATGAGTGGACCGGCCAGTCGCGCGAAGAAAAACAGGCTGGCTCGCAGGCGTTCATTGTGTATGCGTTTGCTATTCTGGCAGTGTTCCTGTGCTTGGCAGCGCTGTATGAAAGCTGGTCAATCCCATTCTCGGTGATGCTGGTGGTGCCGCTGGGCGTGCTGGGTGTGATTCTGGCGACGTTGCTGCGAGGCATGGAAAATGATATTTACTTCCAGATCGGGTTGATTACCATCATTGGTTTGTCGGCGAAGAATGCCATTCTGATCGTCGAGTTTGCCAAGGATCTGCAGGCGGAGGGCAAGAGCCTGATGCAGGCGGCGCTGGAGGCGGCACATCTGCGGTTCAGGCCGATTCTGATGACTTCGCTGGCATTTACGTTCGGGGTCTTGCCCTTGTACTTTGCCAGCGGGGCCAGCTCGGCGAGCCAGCGTGCTATTGGTACCGGCGTGACTGGTGGTATGATTACAGGGACGGTGCTGGCAATTATCTTTGTGCCGGTCTTCTTTGTGGTGATTCGCAGCATTTTCAAAGGGGACCAGGATACGTCTAAAGATGAAAAGCAACCGCAGGCAGCCGATGGAAGCCAGCCTCAGCAAACACCTTCTGTATAAGGGGTGTGTCATGAAAAAGAGTGTAAACATGGCAAAACTACGTACAAATATGATTTTGACCCGTGTCGGGGTGTCTGCTGCAGCGCTGATGCTGGCAGGCTGTACACTGGCGCCCAACTATGAGCGTCCGCAGTCTCCGGTATCAGGCGCATGGCCTGACATGAGGATTGGTGTTCCGCCGGAGGACCAGCAGGGGCTGATTGCCAGCGACTTGTCGTGGCAGCAGTTCTTTGGTGATGAGCGGCTCAAGCGGTTGATTGAGGTGGCACTGGAGAATAACCGTGATATGCGCGTTGCAATCCTCAATATTGAGAGGGCGCGGGCGCAGTATCAGGTTCAACGTTCTGACCTGTTGCCCAGCGTTGGCGCAAGCGGCAGCATCAACCGCCAGACGACCGGTTCGGGCGGGAGGTCTGTGCTGACAGATTCTGCGGGC
Organism: Saezia sanguinis; assembly: GCF_963921665.1. Lineage (NCBI taxonomy): Bacteria > Pseudomonadati > Pseudomonadota > Betaproteobacteria > Burkholderiales > Saeziaceae > Saezia > Saezia sanguinis. Next base: position 77,204 of record NZ_CAWUGC010000014.1, on the reverse strand, counting down.
AATGTGATTTATAACCCGTTGTCCGAGTCGGCGCAGAATGCCAGCAGTTACAACACGTACCAGGCGGCCATCGGCATTACCTCATATGAGTTGGATCTGTTTGGCCGTGTTCGCAGTCTGAGTGCGGCTGCGCTGTCCAACTATCTGAGCACTGTGGAAACCCGTAAAGCCACCCAGATCAGCCTGATCGCCAGTGTGGCAACAGGCTACTACACGCTGCTGGCTGACGATGAACTGCTCAAACTGACGGAAGAAACGCTGAAGACGCGTGAAGAGTCTTTGCAACTGACACAACTGAAGTTTGACCATGGCGTTTCTTCAGAGCTGGATGTTCGTCAGGCAGAGACGCTGGTGGAAAGCGCCCGTTCAACTCTGGCACAATTGCGCCGCCAGCGTGCACAGGATGAAAACGCCTTCATGCTGCTGATCGGCGGGCCGTTGCCTGCGGATCTGCCGCAGGGCGTATCATTTGCCCAGCAGATGACAAGCCTGCCCGAACTCAGGGCCGGGGTGCCGTCTGATGTGCTGGTGCGGCGGCCGGATATTCTGGCTGCAGAACAGCAACTGGTTGCAGCGAATGCCAATATTGGCGCAGCGCGTGCAGCGTTTTTCCCGAGCATCAGTTTAACCGCGTCGCTGGGCAAGGCGAGCGGAGATCTTGATAACCTGTTCAGCAGTGGACATGTCTGGACATTCATGCCGCAGATTACGCTGCCGATCTTTACGGGCGGACGCAACATTGCCAATCTGGAAGTTGCCAATGTGGACCGCGATATTGCTGTGGCGCAGTATGAGAAGGCGATTCAGTCTGCATTCAGGGATGTCTCCGATGCACTGGCAGGGCGTGCCACCTATGATGACCAGTTGACTGCCATGCGGGCGCTGGTTATGGCGACCCAGAAAACGTATCAGTTGTCTGACCTGAGGTACCGCAATGGGGTATCCAGCTACATGGACTTGCTGGATTCTCAACGTGCACTGTTCGATGCGCAGCAGCAGGAAATTACGGCACAACTGGCGATGCTGAACAACCAGATTACTTTGTATAAAGTGCTGGGTGGGGGCTGGAGCCAGCAGGATGAAGAAAGAATGTCTGAAGAGATGAACAATGCCGGGCGCTCTTCATCCGATGGAGATCAGCAGAGCGCTCAAACGAACTGATCAATGAATCAATAAAAATATGCTGATGAATAAAAGGCCGCTTTATAAGCGGCCTTTTATCATTCAGGCATTGTGAAGTGCCTGCATGGCATCATTCAACTGCTCTGTATCTTCGGCCTGAAGGACTTTTTGTGCCAAGGGCGCCAGTTGCTGTGTGTCACTGTGGAGAATTTCCTTTTTGACTGCCAGAATCTGCGAGGGGTGCATGGAAAAACTTCGCAACCCCAGCCCCAGCAAAAGCCGGGTCATGGTTGTATCCCCTGCCATCTCTCCACATACACTGACCGCTTTGCCGGCAGCATGGCTTTGGGCAATGGTATCTGCCAGCAAGCGCAGCACTGCGGGGTGTAATGGGTCAAACAGGTGGGCAACGCTTTCATCTGCGCGGTCAATGGCCAGCGTGTACTGGATCAGATCGTTGGTGCCGACAGAAAGAAAGTCAAAATAGCGCAGAAACGTGGGCAAAATCAGTGCCGCCGCCGGCACTTCGATCATGGCGCCGATTTTGGCGTTGCCATAAGGAATACCTTCGCTGTTCAGGGCTTCCCTGGCCCGTTCCAGCAACGTCAGCGTCTGGCGTATCTGCCAGGTATGCGTGAGCATCGGGATCAGGATGTGCAACTGGCCATGAACCGCTGCGCGCAGTAAGGCACGCAACTGAATCAGGAAAATATCGGGTTCGCTTAGGCTCCACCGGATGGCGCGCAGCCCCAGTGCCGGATTCAGTGCATGGTTGTTTTCACCATAATCGAGTGGCTTGTCTGCACCGATATCAATGGTGCGGATGACAACCGGCTTGTCAGGCATGGCTTCCAGTGCCGTTTTGTATGCCAGATACTGTTCCTGCTCGTCTGGCATTTGCTGTTGCGAGCCGGTGCGGTTCATGAACAGAAATTCCGTACGGAACAGCCCAATGCCTGCAACAGCGGCTTCATTGGCTTTGACGGCATCTTGCGGTTGTTCAATGTTGGCCAGAATTTCAATATCCTGGCTGTCCAGTGTAATCGCTGGCGTATGGCGCAGGCGGTTGAGTTTTTCACTTTCAATGGAAAACTGGCGTTGCCGGAACTGGTATTCTTCTAACAGCAAAGGGGTAGGGTCAACAAGGACCACGCCGGCATCTCCGTCAATGACAATCCAGTCATCCTGGCGGATCAGGCGGCTGGCATAACGTGAGCCTACCAAAGCAGGAATACCCAGGCTGCGCGCGACAATAGCGCTGTGCGATGTTTTGCCGCCCACATCGGTGATAAAGCCGGTAAAAACGCTTTGCTTGAAGTGCAGCATATCGGCTGGGGAGATGTCATGCGCAACCATGATCAGCGGGTCTGTACCGGCCTCAGAGGCCCCTAGCGCGGCACAGGCAGGCTGGTTGCCGTACTTCTGCCCGGTCAGCGCATTTTGCAGTAAATTGGCGATCTGCTCCAGATCTGCACGGCGCTCGCGCAGGTACTCGTCCTCCATTTTTTCAAACTGGCGGGTCAGTGTTTTAAGCTGCGTATCGAGCGCCCACTCGGCGTTGTAGTGGCGCTCTTCAATCCAGTGCTGTATGCCATCGGTCAGCATGCTGTCGTGCAGCATCATGATGTGCACATCCAGAATGGCGGCAACTTCCGCCGGCGTGTCTTTCGGCATTTGCGTGCGCAGTGTCTGCAACTCTTCTAAAACCGCGTCACGGGCGCGCAACAGGCGTTGCAGTTCCTGCTGCTCCTGCCCGGCGTCAATGAAGTAGTGATCGATATCATGGCTGCGTGATGACAGCACGACAGCACGGCCGATTGCAATGCCTCGTGAGACCGGAATGCCAAAAAGAGTGAAGGCCATATATTACTTTGCAGTGGTTTTCATGACAACAAGACAGGCCAGCAACCGGCTGTACCTTGAATGTGGACATGAAACGTTAAAACCTGACGAATTGACAAAAGGCCGTTTTATGAATGGCCTTTATACCCAACCCTGCATGTTGCGTTGGCAATGCAGGCTGCCTATCTGTATGGGTGGATACTTTCGGTGAGTGAAAAGTTTCACGGTTGTCAGGAATTGTACCTTTCTTGAAAAAATCATAAAGATTTATTGGTAAGGATGGCACCAGCGGCCAATTGCTTTCTATCTTAAAAAAGATATGGGAAGTGATGCGAAATCTGCTGATACAGGTTACTATGTAGGGTTTGGCAGATACTGGCACGAAAATGGCGCAGATTCCGGATAAAACAGCATTGGCAATGAAACAGATTGAGACAAAACCACCCTTAATCAGTGTGCGCGGTGCACGTACACACAATTTGAAGAACATTGATCTTGATATCCCCCGCTACCAACTGGTGGTGATTACGGGGCTGTCAGGTTCGGGAAAATCCAGCCTGGCGTTTGATACCCTGTATGCCGAAGGGCAGCGGCGTTATGTGGAAAGCCTTTCAGCGTATGCCCGGCAGTTTTTGCAGATCATGGACAAGCCGGACGTGGACCTGATCGAGGGGCTGGCACCGGCGATAGCCATTGAACAAAAGGCCACCAACCACAATCCGCGTTCGACGGTGGGAACGGTCACAGAAATTCATGATTACCTGCGCCTGCTGTTTGCCCGTGCCGGAACGCCTTATTGCCCTGAGCATGATCTGCCGTTAACGGCGCAGACGGTCACTCAGATGGTGGATGCTGTGATGGCGTTGCCTGCGGAAGCCAAACTGATGATACTGGCGCCTGTGGTGCGGCACCGCAAAGGCAGCTACACAGAAATGTTTGCCGACCTGCAGACCCGTGGTTATGTCCGCTTTCGGGTGGATGGGCAGGTTTATGATGCAGAGAGTCTGCCTGCGCTGGAAAAAAATACCTATCATGATATTGATGTGGTGATTGACCGGTTGCGGGTACGTCCCGAAATGCGGCAGCGGCTGGCAGAAAGTTTTGAACAGGCATTGCGTCTGGCCGATGGTAAAGCGCTGGCGCTGGACATGGACAACGCCGAGGAACATCTGTTCAGCGAACGCTTTGCCTGCCCGCAATGTGATTACACACTGGCCGAGCTGGAGCCACGGCTGTTTTCCTTTAATTCACCCACAGGGGCCTGTCCCCGCTGTGATGGTCTGGGCGTGGCGGAGCGTTTCGAACCACAGCGGATTGTGGCATTTCCGTCGTTGAGTCTGGCCAGCGGTGCCATCAAGGGCTGGGACAAACGCAACGGCCTGTATTTCTCCATGATTGAGGCATTGGCCAAACATTATGGTTTTGATGTGAATACGCCTTATGAAGATTTGCCGGAGAAGGTCCGGCAGATTGTTCTGTACGGGTCCGGCGAAGAGGAAATTACCTTTGTGTACCACATGGGGGGCAAAGGCAATAAGGTGGTGCAGAAAACGCATCCGTTTGAAGGTATTTTGCATAACTTTGAGCGCCGCTTTCATGAAACCGAATCAGATGTGGTGCGTGGCGAGCTCGGCCAATACCGGGTTTTGCAGTTGTGTTCGGATTGTGGCGGCAGCCGCCTGCGCAAAGAAGCCCGCTTTGTGCGGCTGGGGCAAAACAGCCAGATGCATAATTTGCCTGAAATCAACCAAATGACTTTGCATGAAGCGCAGGATTATTTTGAAAAGCTGCAACTGGAAGGCGCAAAAGCGGCGATTGCAGAAAAAGTGGTCCACGAGGTACAGGCACGGCTGCGGTTTTTGAATGATGTTGGGCTGACATACCTGACATTGGCCCGCAGTGCCGATACTTTGTCTGGCGGCGAATCGCAGCGTATCCGTCTGGCCAGCCAGATTGGCTCAGGGCTGACGGGCGTCATGTATGTACTCGATGAGCCCAGTATCGGGCTGCACCAGCGTGATAATGACCGGCTAATTCATACGTTGCGGCATCTGCGTGATCTGGGCAACAGTGTTTTGGTTGTTGAGCACGATGAGGATGCCATCCGTTCAGCCGACTATGTGCTGGATATGGGGCCGGGTGCGGGTGTGCATGGCGGCGAAGTGATGGCGCAGGGCACGCCGCAGCAGATCATAGATAATGCAGCATCGCTTACCGGCAAGTACCTCGGCGGTGTGCTTAAAATTCCGGTGCCTGCCAAACGTGTGCCATGGCAAAAAGAACCCGGTGAAACCTATACCGCAGAGGCACCCGGGCGCTGTGTGTGGGTGAAAGGTGCTTCAGGAAACAACTTGCAACATGTGAATGTGGCGTTCCCGGTTGGGCTGATTACCTGCGTTACCGGGGTGTCCGGTTCGGGCAAATCCACACTGGTCAATGAAACGCTGTATGCGGTGGCCGCGCATGAGTTAAACCGCGCCCAGACAGAACCGGCACCGTATGAGGCAATTGAAGGGCTGGAACAACTGGACAAGGTGATCAGCGTAGACCAGTCGCCCATTGGCCGTACGCCCCGATCCAACCCGGCCACCTATACCGGTTTGTTCACGCCGATCCGTGACCTGTTTTCACAGGTGCCGGCTGCGCGTGAGCGTGGTTATGATGCAGGCCGTTTCTCGTTCAACGTCAAGGGCGGGCGTTGCGAAGCATGCCAGGGGGACGGCATGATCAAAGTGGAAATGCACTTTTTGCCGGATGTCTATGTGCCGTGTGATATCTGTCATGGCAGACGCTATAACCGCGAAACGCTGGATATCCGCTATAAAGAAAAAAACATTGCAGATGTGCTGGACATGACGGTAGAAGAGGCGTGCGAGTTTTTCTCTGCGGTGCCGCTCATTGCCCGCAAGCTGCATACGCTGCTGGATGTGGGTTTGGGGTATATCACGCTGGGACAAAGCGCGACGACGCTCTCAGGTGGCGAAGCGCAGCGCATCAAACTGGCGCTCGAATTGAGCAAACGGGATACCGGCAAAACCCTTTATATTCTCGATGAGCCGACAACCGGCCTGCACTTTGCCGATATTGAACTGCTGCTGAAAGTGATCAACCGGCTACGCGATGCAGGCAATACCGTGGTGATCATTGAGCATAACCTGGATGTCATTAAAACGGCGGACTGGATCATCGACATGGGGCCGGAAGGCGGTGCAGGCGGCGGCGCGGTGGTGGCAACAGGCGTTCCGGAAGCTATTGCAGCCTGTGAGCACAGCTATACCGGGCAGTACCTGCGTTCGGTATTAAGCAAGCGGTGAGCCTGCTGCGGTTTATAATTGAAGCTTGTGCAGTGGTACAGCCTGCGCCATGCATGGTGCGGGTATGGCATGGCAAATAAAAATCAGAGCATAAACGATGAGTACAGACAATAAAGAACATGTGATTTATTTTGAATCAGGTAAATACACGGTGCGTGCAGATGAAACGGTGCTGGATGCCTTGTTGCGGCAGGGCGTGAATGTGCCTTTCTCATGCAAGGGCGGTGTGTGCCAGGCCTGCATGATGCGCTGTGTGGAAGGTGAAGTGCCTGAAAGAGCGCAGCGCGGGCTGGTGCCGGAGCAGCAAAGAAGAGGCTGCTTGCTGGTGTGCGTGTGTGAACCCCAAACTGACATGAGCCTGTTGCGCGGCACGCCGGAAGACCATGTCACAGAATGCATGCTGCATGAGGCGACACCTTTGGCAGAGGCGGAAAATACTTTTAAAGTGAAATTTGAGCTGGCACGGGCCTGCCCGATGACCGTTGGCGACAGGCTGCGTGTCGTCAGCCCTGAGGGTTCGGTTGAGCCGTTGATGGAAGTCACAGCGGTGGACAGTGACTGGGATGTGACGGCTACGCTTCGGCTGACTGAAAATGCACATCGGCCGGAATGGTTGAGCGGCGACCCGTTTGGGGTGATGTTTTTTGTGCGCGGCCCTTTTGTGGAAGGCTCGCGTGATGGCTTCCAGCCGGAGCAGCCACAGCCGCAGCCGCGACCGGAAGTCTGGCAGGCGCTGGGAGACGGTGCCAAAGTCAGGGTGGTGCTGGAGGACTTTTATGACCAGGTGTACGAAGATGAAAGGCTGGCGCCTTTTTTCCAGCATGTCACTAAAGAACGGCTGGTGGAAAAACAGTATTCATTCATGCACCAGTTGTTCACGGGCAAAAAGGTGTATTTTGGCAACCGGCCCCGCAATATTCACCACTGGATGGTGATATCGGATGGTCTGATGGATCACCGGCGCCGCATTCTGGATGCGGCCATGCTGCGCCATGGGGTTACCGATGAGCAGCGCCATGTCTGGCATGCGTATGAAGAGAACTACCGGCCCGATATTGTCAAAGACGAAGCGTGGCCTTTGAAAGTGGGTGAAAACGAGTACGTGGACCTGGAGTCGTTTGACAAAGAGGTTTTGCTGGAAGCCACTTTATGCGACTACTGCGGCAATGAAGTGCTGGCCGGTGAAGAGGTGATCTACCACCGGCGTACAGGCAAAATCAGCTGCCCGCGGTGCAGCAGTTGATGTTTTATCGCGCTTTATCTTTTGGGGGCTGAACGCTTTTTAAACCTGCATTTGCGGGCGTGCATGGTTCAGTTCATCGCGTAGTTGCAGTGCCTGCTGCCGTGCCGCCTGGGCAAATTTAGCATCTTTTCCGGCATACAAAATGGCGCGTGATGAACTGATGACCACCGGGCTGAAACGCCCGTCAGACCATGATTTCCATGCGGCCTGCACGGTCGCATGGGCATCTCCCCCTTGAGCGCCTATCCCCGGAATCAGCAGGGGGGCGGTAGGAGCCAGCTCGCGCACACGCGCCAGTTCGTCGGGATAGGTGGCGCCGACAACCAGCCCCAACTGCCCGTTGATATTCCAAGCCCCCTGGGCCTGTTTGGCGATGTGTTCATAAACACGGGGCTTGCCTTCAATTTCGAGGTGCTGGTTTTGCAGCTCGCTGCCACCGGTATTGGAGGTGCGGCACAGCAGAAAAGCGCCTTTTTCGTGGTGCCTGAGGTAGGGTTCAATCGTGTCAAAACCCATAAACGGTGACAACGTAACCGCGTCTGCACCATAGCGTTCAAACGCTTCAATGGCATATTGTTCAGCCGTGGAGCCGATGTCTCCGCGTTTGGCATCCAGAATCACCGGAACGCCGGGGGCATTGCGGTGAATGTATTCGATCAGTTGCTCCAACTGGGGCTCGGCGCGGCGGGCCGCAAAATAGGCAATCTGGGGCTTGAATGCGTTGACCAGATCAGCCGTGGCATCCACAATGGCGGCACAGAAGTCAAAAATACGGTCGGCCTGATTTTGGATGGGCTCAGGGAAGCGCGCCGGGTCAGGATCGAGTCCGACACACAGCAAGGAGTTGTTTTGGCGCGTGGCGCGGGTAAGCTGTTCAATGAAAGTCATAGGGATTTGAGGCTAGGGAAGTACTGGGTGAATTGTACCTTGTGCTGCAATACCGGCAGATTATTCTGTTGTGCGGCTTATTTGCCAGCGTAAAACGCCTGGTTACGGCTGGTTTTTGTCAAAAGTGTCCGCTGCCAGGCACAAATCTGCCCAGGCCTTGCGTTTATCGACCGGGTTACGCAGCAGATAGGCCGGGTGGTAAGTCACAATGACCGGAATATTTTTATAGTGGTGCACCTGCCCGCGCAGTCGGCCAATAGCCTCATGGCTGCCCAGCAGTGTCTGCACCGCAAAGCGGCCGGTGGCCATGATGAGTTTGGGTTGTATCAGCTCGATCTGCCGCTGAAGATAGGGCGCACACTGTGCCATTTCGGCCGGTTCCGGGTTGCGGTTTCGCGGCGGACGGCATTTCAGCACATTGGCAATGTAAACGGGAAGCTGGTCTTTTTCCGGCCTTCGGGCCAGGTTCAGGTACATTAGCATACGGTCCAGCAGTTTGCCGGCCTGGCCGACAAACGGCTCACCTTGTTTGTCTTCATTTTCTCCCGGTGCTTCTCCTACAATCATCCATTGTGCCTGCGGCTGGCCAACGCCAAAAACCGCCTGTGTCCGTGTTTTGCATAACTGGCAGGCGGTGCACTGGGAGACTGCTTGTGTCAGTTCGTCCCATGACATTTGTGCAATGGATTCACGGCTTTGCCGCTCTGCATCAGATAAGGATGAGGCTGTGGACGGATGTTCCGGTTTCGGATGTAGAGATGCCGGTGGTCGGCTGGCGGTTGTGGTGGGGGTAGCAGAGGCAGAAACAGGCTTAGGCTGCTGCTGCCTTTGAGCAGGTGCAGCAGGCGGGATGCTTGCCGCTACAGCTTGCCCAGAATGTTCAGAAGCAGCATGGCTGGTTTTTTCTGCTGGTGCGGTGGCTTGCTGCCAGGGTAAGTCAATGCCCATGGCTTTGAGCATGGCCTGTTGGTGCGGGTTGATATTCAGCATACGCGTAACGACATGAGCACAGCATGCTCATGCCCTCCATCAGAGGTTGGGTAATAGTTTTTCCGCCGGCCAACCTCTTTGAAGCCAAACTGCCGGTATACATGTAATGCCCGGGTATTACCTTGCCGTACCTCGAGCCACAGCCACGTCAGCTGCTGCGACACGGTCCATAAGCGCAGCGTTTCGAGCAGCATGCGGGCACAGCCCTGCTGCTGGTAAGCAGGGGCAACCGTCAGATTGAGCAAATGGGCTTCTTCCACGCCTTTCATGGCTACATAATAGCCCATGATGTCGCCTTTTGCATGGGTGAGCAGCGCCATCGCGTGGTAACCGGCATTCAGCGCGTCCATGAAATTGCCATACGTCCAGGGGTGTGAATAGCAGGCCTGCTCAATGGGAGCGACTTTTTCCAGCAGATTCATGGCTAAGGGGACCATGCATGGCTGCTGCAACGATGCATGCGTAGGGTCTGAATGGTCTGGGCAGGGGGAAAATGCTTTCGCACAATGCTTATTCATGGCGGCGCATCTCAGGCAGGCTCGCCTTGTTGTTTGCCGGCATGTAATGCAATGCGTTCTGCCGTGGTCAGGGCAACCTTGTTACGCAGATACAGTGGCAGTGCCTGCTCCGGGGTTATCAAGTCGTTTTTCTGCCATGCCTGTTCAGCCAGTGAAAGCATGCCGGTCATTTGCGGGGTGGTCATGGTCAGCAGGTGGAGCGGCTGATGCTGGTCCAGATAAGCCTGCAATTCCTGCGGTTGGGTCAGGCAGGCAGGGGTGCGGATATGCCAGGATAAATCTTTCCACTGGTAATGTGCCCAATACCATTCGTCCATACGGGCATCCAAACGCACCACCAGGTCAGCCGTGTCTGGCGAGGGGTGGCATTGCAGCCGGTATTGTTCGGCCGCAGCCAGCAGCGTAACGATAGAAATCAGCGGCAGGCCGGCGCCAAGCGCCAGTCCTTGTGCAACAGAACATGCAGTGCGCAGCCCGGTAAATGCCCCCGGGCCGCAGCCAAATGCAATGGCATCCAGATCGTTGATGCGTATGCCGTTATCTGCCAGTATCTGCATGATCAGCGGCAGCAGTGCGTCAGAAGCATGGGCGCCCCCTTCTGTTTCAACCACACGGGTCTGCCCGTCGCAATGCAGTGCGACGCCCAGCGTTTGGGTAGAGGTGTCAAAAGCCAGCAGTTTCATGGCAAGAATAATTGGAATTCAACCGGAATATACCAATTTAACATTGTCTCATTATCAGAGATGGCCTTGAAACTGCTCCAGTTTTTCCGTCAAAATGGGTATTTGCAAAGCCCATAGGGCTTTCATCTCTAGCCGTCTCGTTACATAATGGCAAACTTGTGGCTGATAATATTGAAGAATACATGATGATTCAGTTGTTGACGTTCAAAAAAATGCGGAAATTTCTGCTGGTATGTGCCGCGGCATGCCTGTACAGCGGTGCGGCTATGGCGCAGTTGTTGCTGCCCGAGAGTGTCAGTCAGGCACTGCAAAAAGCGGGGATTGATCAAAAAGATGTCGCCATTGTTGTGGTGGATGCTGAACCAGGGGGAAAGAGCTGGCTGCTGCACAATGAGCAGGCCATGATGAATCCGGCATCGGTGATCAAACTGGTAACCACCTATGCGGCACTGGACATATTAGGGCCGGGCTATACCTGGAAAACCGGTGTATTTGCCGATGGGCCGGTTGAGAATGGGGTGTTGCAGGGGTCTTTGTACATTCGAGGTTCCGGCGATCCTTCAATGACGGCAGACCGCTTGCGTGACCTGCTGTTGGAAGTGCGTGCCGCCGGCATCCAGAATATCCGTGACAATCTGGTGATTGACCGTTCGGTCTATGCGATTCCGGAAGTTGCCCCAGGCGCTTTTGATGGCGAGCCTTTCCGTCCGTATAACGTACGACCGGATGCTTTGCTGGTGAATTACAAATCCATTGTGCTGATTTTTAACCCGTCGCTGGCAACGGCTGGCGGGCAGATCCCGATTGTCAGTGATCCGCCGTTGACGGGCGTGCAATTGGATTCGCATGTCACGGTGGGGGACCAGCGCCAGTGTGGCGACTGGCAGAAGACACTGTCGGCAGATTTCAGTGACCCGCTGCACATTCGCATCAAAGGCACATTTCCATTGGTTTGCGGCAACAAGCGCTGGTATGTGGCGTATGCCGAGCCGTCAAGTTACGCGTTGCGCGTGACCGGTGGGCTTTGGCAGCAACTGGGTGGCGACGTGCAGGGGCGGGTCACCACCGGCACGGTACCGCCGGGTGCCAGGCTGGTGGCGGTGGGTGAATCCAAGTCGATGGCCGAAGTGGTGCGTGACGTCAATAAATTCAGCAACAATGTGATGGCGCAATCGGTATTTCTGGCGCTGGCTTTGCCGGACCAGAAGGGCTTGCTTTCATCTGCTGCGGTGAGTTCTCCTGCCACTTTGGAGCAGGCAAGGCAGCGTGTTGCCGCCTGGTGGAGCCAGCAACTGCCACGGCTGACACCACCGGTAATGGACAACGGTTCAGGATTATCCCGCTCAGAATCAATTGCGGCCATTTCCCTGGCTGGAATGCTGCAATCTGTCTGGCACAGTGCCGTGATGCCGGAATACGTCAGCTCATTACCGATTGCCGGGGTGGACGGTACCATGCGGCGCAGCAATGCGCAGGCCAGCGCCCACATTAAAACCGGCAGCATGAATGGTGTGGTCGCGCGGGCCGGCTACGTGGTGGGAAATAATGGGCAGCGGCGCGTGATTGTGTTTCTGATCAACAGCCCCAAATCTTATGCAGCCAAGGAAGCGCTGGATGCATTGATTGACTGGAGCGCCAGCTTCTGATGAAAAATGCCTGTCTGGGCTCAGGTAGAAGCGGCTTAACTTGAATGAAAAGGTTGATATGTTTGAACAATTGAAAGAACAGGCCAACAAGCTGGAGCAGGAAGTCAAGCTGAAAAAAGAGCTTGAGGCAGAAGACAAAGAAGTGCTCAAACAGCTTTCACTCGACTTGAATGCGCATGCGGCTGGTGAGAGTGCAGATCAGCGCGATGCACTGATTGAACGTCTGAATACATCATACGGAAAATTCCACGAAAAGCATCCGGAGCTTTCCGTGGTGCTGCAAAGCGCCATGCAGATTTTGCAGAATATGGGCGTTTGATTCTTATTGCCGGACCAGCCGCCGGTTGTGAAACACGCCATGGGCGTCCAGCGTGCGGTATGGGTTGATGTCCAGCCCGCCGCGTCTGGTGTAGCGTGCATACACCTCCAGTTGCCGGGGCGCCAGCAGTGTATACAGATCCATAAAAATGCGCTCTGCACAGTGCTCGTGAAAATCGGCATGCTGGCGGAAGCTGACGATGTATTGCAGCAGGCTGGCATGGTCCAACTTGTTATCTGCCTGGTAATTGATAAATACACTGCCCCAGTCAGGCTGTCCGGTCACCGGGCAGTTGGATTTCAGCAAATGACTGCACAACTGTTCAGTGGTGTCATGGCAGGCAGATGCTTTGAGCATGGATACGGATGGATGGCTGTATGAGGTCATCTGAACTTCCAGTGCATCAATGCATTGGGCATGCGGGGACGTTACCGCGTAAGCCGACGTGTCATGAATATCCGAGAGTCTGATAGCGACACGGCTGCCTGCGGCAGCACTCAGGTCGTGTTCGAGTATCTGCCGGATTTTTTCCATTGAATCAAAAGCTGTTTGATTGAACGAATTCAGGTACAGCTTGAACGATTTGGATTCAATGAGGTTTGGCGAATTGGCCGGAACCCTGAACTCCACCAGTGCAGCGGCCGGTTTGCCTGATGGGGTCAGCCAGGAAAATTCATAACTGTTCCAGATGTCAACGCCATAAAATGGCAGTGTAGCATTGTCTGCGATGCCAAGCTGCAACCGGTTGGTGCTTCTTGGAATGGGAAACAGAAGTTCGGGGCTGTAAGTGTCGCGGTATTCGCTGGATTTGCCCAGCGGCGACGATGCTGCAGAGTTGCTCATGATTCAAGGTGTAAAAAGATTCGGAATTGGTGACCGGGCCAAGCATGTATTGTACGTCAGTCGCAGTGTGTGCAGGGCGATGCCTGTGCGGTGTCAATAAAAAAGGCTGCCAGTCAAGGCAGCCTTTTAAAGTGATTCTTGCTGGTTTATTTACTCGGGAACCAGCTCTTTCACTTCATCACCATAAGGATCGGTCACCAGGGTTTTAATGCCCATCAGTTCTATCCATTTCTTGAATGCGCCGATGAAAACAATCACCATCAGCACCATCACCATCACCGCAAGGGATGACAGCAGATATTGCTGCTTGGGCCAGTACTGGGTGGTGACTTGCAGGTAACCGGCCCACAGGGTAACGGCGGCCATCAACACACCCGGAATCGCTGTGCACAGGCAGTATTTGCCCCGGTTCATGCGCAGCAGCATGGTGGTGCAGACAATGAGCGCACAGGCGGCGAGCAACTGGTTGCTGATACCAAACAGCGGCCAGATGCTGGAGATGTTGCCGGTGTACAGCAGGTAGCCCCACAGGAACGTGAAGATGGCGCTGGTCACAATAACACCGGGCATCCAGTCTTTGTCGCTGAATTTGGGGATAACACGCCCGACCATTTCCTGCAGGAAGAAGCGTCCGACACGGGTACCGGCGTCAATCGCGGTCAGAATAAAGACCGCTTCAAACATGACGGCAAAGTTGTACCAGTAGGCGATGAGCTGATCCATGTATGGAATTTTATGGAAGATATGTGCCATACCGACGGCCAGCGATACCGCGCCACCCGGCCGGTTGGCTAGGTTGATACCGATGTGCTCGGAATAGTAGGCCAGGTCGTGTGTCTGGCTCAGCGCTGCAGGTGCGGTCGCCAGGAATGCATCGTAGCCCGACTTGGCCGTGTTGATGGCAAAATAATCGCCCGGTACCAGCGTACAGGCGGCAATCAGGGCCATGATGGCGACAAAGCCTTCCATCAGCATGGCGCCATAGCCGACGAACAGGATTTCCCTTTCGTTGGAAACCATCTTGGGGGTGGTTCCGGTACCGATGATGGCATGGAAGCCGGAAATGGCACCGCAGGCAATGGTGATACAGATAAACGGCAGTACCGGGCCGTTGATGATCGGGCCGCCGCCGCTGATGAAGTCGGTCAGGGCCGGCATTTGCATGTCGGGCATTACAAAACAGATACCTACGGCAAGCATCAGGATGGTACCGATTTTCAGGTAGGTGGACAGATAGTCACGCGGCACCAGCAGCAGCCACACCGGCAGCACAGATGCGAAGAAACCATAAATAGGAATGGCCAGTGACAAAGAGTTTTGTGACCAGTCAAAGTAATAGCCCAGTCCGCCCTTGAACAGCGGGAAGTCTGCCAGGCTCAGTTTGCCCTGGACCAGTAGTTCCTGCATTTGCGGGGTCAGTACATCGTATTTGGCGGCCAGTGCCTGCGCCTGATCAGCCGGAACGGCAACGCCCTGGGTGATCAGTTCTCTGAGCTCCAGCGGAATCTGGGTAAACGGGTGCCCCAGCACGATGGCCAGGAACAGCAGGCCAATACCGATCAGGCTGGCCAGCAGCACATTGTGGCTTGCGCGCATGACCATGCCCATAATGATCGCAATCGGGATGGTGACCGCCACAATGAACAGCGACCAGGGGGCTTCATGCATCGCATTACGGCAGGCAATGGAAAGGCCTGCCAGCGTCAGTATCAGGATGAACAGCACTGCAAAGCCGGCAACGGAGCCGGTCAGCGGGCCGATTTCTTTGCGTGCGATGGTTGCCAGGCTTTGCCCTTTGTGCCGCACCGAGGCAAACAGCACAACCATGTCGTGTACTGCGCCACCCAGCACGCATCCGACCAGAATCCACAGCGCACCCGGCAGAAAGCCGAACTGTGCAGCCAGTACAGGGCCTACCAGGGGGCCCGCTGCGGCAATGGCTGCAAAATGGTGGCCGAACAGCACATTTTTATTGGTGGCAACGTAATCATGGCCGTCAGCGTATTTAACGGCCGGGGTTGCCCGGTTTCTGTCAAGTTTGAGAACCTTGTTGGCTAAAAAAATACCGTAAATACGGTAAGCGATTGCAAAAATACAAAGCGATGCAAAAACCAGCGTTAATGCATTCATTCCATCCAGTGCTTGAAACATAATATGATCCCACTTGCTAGGTGCTATATATGACATAGAAGCAGCAAAATGCGCCGGCTTGCTATTGACGCAGAAAAACCTGATAGCCAGGTGCCAGCAGGTTTGTCCCGATTTGTACAGATATGTTGCTCACTATAGCACTGCATTGCGGAACAAGAGAGGCGTTAGTTTGATTAGCATCAACATAATGCAGGAGAAAGTGCCATTCAGTTGTCTTCGTGCCATGCGATAAAAATGCATATATACTGGATTCAGCACTCTGGTTTCCATTTATTTAACCAGGGTCAAAGCTGTGCCTTGTATAAAGAGGATCATATGCAGCCATTGCAATTGTTTTAAATGCATATTTGGTTTTGGGGATATGGATGGGCGGTAAGTTTTCAGCGTTAGTTAAAACAAACCAGGCAACGCTGACAGACCGTGTCAAAAACTGCATTGAGCGCAGCATATTCTGCTGGCTGGCCACAGTAGACCGCAATGGTGAGCCGCATGTTTCTCCGCGGGAGATTTTTGCAGCGCATGAGGACACTTATTTTTTAATTGCCAATGTGTTTTCCCCCGGCAGCATCCGCAACATCAGGGGCAATCCAAAGGTCAGCGTCAGTTTTGTCGATATGTTTCTGCAGCAGGGGTTCAAGCTGCAGGGGCAGGCCATGGTCGTGAGCCCTGTGGATGCCGTGTTTAAAAACATCTCTCAACCCTTATTTCTGATGGCAAACAGGGAGTTCCCTATCCATAACATCATCTCAATACAGGTGGAGGATGTGACCCCGCTCATCGCGCCCAGCTACAAACTGATGCCCGAGGTGGTGCCTGAAGCGCAGGCCCGGTTACTCCCGGGCGAAGACAGTGTCGGTCATGCCGGCTAGCAAATGAAGCAAAAAGCAAGGCGGTCAGGCGCCAACCTGCCGCCGTAAATTCATTTGACTTACAGGAAGTGCATCACGTCGCCGTCACGCACCACGTAATCCTTGCCTTCAGCCCGCATTTTGCCGGCCTCTTTCGCGCCTTGTTCTCCTTTGTACTCGATGAAGTCCTCAAAAGAGATGGTCTGGGCACGAATGAATTTTTTCTCAAAGTCTGAGTGAATGACGCCTGCGGCCTTGGGGGCCGTGTCCCCTTCATGAATGGTCCAGGCACGCACTTCTTTGACGCCGGCGGTGAAATAGGTTTCCAGCCCCAGCAATTTGTAGGCAGCGCGAATCAGGCGGTTCAGGCCGGGCTCGGTCTGGCCCATTTCGGCCAGAAAAATTTCTTTTTCCTCATCGGCCATATCTGCCAGATCAGCTTCAATTTTGGCGCAGATGGCTACCACGGGCGCGCCCTGTTTTTCAGCGTATGCTTTCAGGCGGTCAAGCAGGGGGTTGTTTTCAAAACCGTCTTCTGCCACGTTACCGACAAACATGGCTTTTTTAACGGTAATCAGGCACAAGGGTTTGAGCAGCAGCAGTTCCTCTTTGGTCAGGTCCATGTTGCGCACCGGGGAGCCTTCATTTAAAGACGCCTGTACTTTTTCAAGCACAGCCACCAGTGCCTGGGCTTCCTTGTCACCTGAACGTGCCACCTTGGAATAACGCACAACCGCTTTTTCTACTGTAGACAGGTCTGCCAGGCACAGCTCGGTTTGAATGACTTCAATATCTGAAATCGGGTCAATTTTGCCGGCCACGTGCACAATGTTATCGTCTTCAAAGCAGCGCACCACATTCACAATGGCATCGGTTTCACGAATGTGCGATAGAAACTGGTTGCCCAGGCCTTCGCCTTTGGAGGCACCGGCGACCAGCCCGGCAATGTCCACAAATTCGACAATGGCCGGAACAACGCGTTCGGGCTTGACAATTTCGGACAGCTTATCGAGCCGCGGATCGGGCACCTCAACCACGCCCACGTTTGGCTCAATGGTGCAAAAAGGATAGTTTGCCGCTTCAATGCCCGCTTTGGTCAGCGCATTAAACAGGGTGGATTTGCCGACATTGGGCAGGCCGACGATACCGCATTGCAAACTCATGGTGTATGGACTTTCTGTGGTGCAAAATATTCTATTTTAATGCCTTCGTGCATATTTGGCCCGGCAATGCTGATCAGTTTTGGGGTGTTTGCCTATTCGGCCAGTGTCCGCATCAGGTCAACGGCCTGTTCGACCCGCTCGACCGGGTGAATGGTCAGGCCTTCAATCGGTTTTTTCGGTGCATTGGCTTTGGGGATAATCGCGACGGAAAACCCGAGCTTGGCCGCTTCTTTGAGGCGCTCCTGCCCGCGCGGGGCCGGGCGGACCTCACCGGCAAGCCCCACTTCGCCAAACGTGACAAAGCCTTTGGGCATGGCTTTGCCGCGCAGGCTGCTGTGTATGGCCATCAATACCGCCAGGTCGGCGGCCGGCTCGCCAATGCGCACACCGCCGACGGCGTTGACAAAAACGTCCTGGTCAAATGTCGTAATACCGGCATGGCGGTGTAAAACAGCCAGCAGCATCGCCAGGCGGTCGCGGTCCAACCCGACAGACAGGCGGCGCGGGTTGCTGCCGCTGGCATCGACCAGTGCCTGCACTTCAACCAGCAGGGGGCGGGTGCCTTCCAGCGTGACCAGAACGCAGGAGCCTGCAACAGGCTCACTGTGGGTGGATAAAAAGATAGCGCTGGGGTTGGACACACCTTTAAGGCCGTGCTCGGTCATGGCAAAAACGCCGATTTCATTGACTGCGCCAAAACGGTTTTTGACGGCCCGGATCAGCCGGAATGTGCTGTGCGTGTCCCCTTCAAAATAAAGCACGGTGTCAACCATGTGCTCCAGCACGCGGGGGCCGGCCAGGGCGCCTTCTTTGGTGACATGGCCTACCAGAATAATGGTGATGCCGTTGGCCTTGGCGGTGCGGGTCAGTTGCGCGGCGCATTCACGTACCTGCGCGACTGAGCCGGGGGCTGAACTGAGCTGGTCGGAATAAACGGTCTGGATCGAGTCGATAACGGCAATGGCGGGTTTTTCGGCCTCCAGCGTTCCCAGAATTTTTTCCAGTTGAATTTCTGCCTGAAGCCGTACCGCAGACTGGTGCAGTCCGAGCCGGCGGGCCCTGAGTGCAACCTGTGCGCCGGATTCTTCACCGCTGACATACAGTGTGGGCAACTGGCGCGCCAGGGCGTCGGTTGCTTGCAGCAGCAGGGTTGATTTGCCGATGCCCGGGTCGCCGCCAATGAGCACGACACCACCGGCTACCAGCCCGCCGCCGAGCACCCGGTCAAGTTCCTGAATTCCGCAAGGGGTACGGGTCACTTCCGAAGCTTCGATTTCTGCCAGTGTTGTCACCGGAGCGGTGGTTGAAAGTGCCGCAAAGCGGTTTTTGCTGGGGGCCGAAGTCTCGGCAATGCTTTCAACCAGGGTGTTCCATTGGCCGCAATGCGGGCATTTGCCCAGCCAGCGTGGCGTGGTGCCGCCGCAGGCATTGCAGACATAAACGGTTTTTTCTTTAGCCATGGTGTATTGTACTGGTTGGCTGTGAAAGCAAGGCAATCAGCTCCAGAGCAGGAGTTTTAAAAGCATCAGAAACAGCACACCGCAGGCGCATATCAGAATGCGTGAGCGGGTGCGCAGCTTATCCACGACCTCAACCAGACGCTGGTGCTGTTCGGCCATGGCGTTTACCAACTGGGCGGCTTCCAGCGCATTGGCCTGGGCCTGCGTACGTTCTTTTTCCAGCAGGGCGACCCTGGCCTGCAGGTTGGCTACCGGGTGGGCAGAAGCATCGGGTATCTGTTCAGGCTGGGTGGGCGCGGTATTATCCTTGCGGATGCTTTGCCACAATTGGCGCGCACCCATGACAACAGCAGGAGCGGCCTGGATCACGTCTTTCCAGGGAATGATTTTGAGTGCTGAAAGCCAGCCGATTGCCATAGCGAGTGCTCCTTGTCAGAGGTGTGTTGTGCATGCAGTGGATAGGGGAATGGCTACCGCATACTAGATACAGATGGTGCGAAGGAATGGCATTTCAAGGCATGCGGCTATTCTTTGGCCAGAATTTCAAGCGAACGTTTGGCGTATTCCTGTTGCAGTTCGCGGCGTAACTGGGCCGCACGGTAGCGTCTTTTTTCGTCTGGTGTGTTAGGTGTGAGCTTGGGAACGGCGGTGGGCTGGCCCTGAGCGTCTACCGCGACCATGGTGAAAAAGCAGCTGTTGACATGCCGTACGACTTTTTCTTTGATGTTTTCGGCAATGACTTTGATGCCGATTTCCATCGAGGTGTTGCCGGTGTAGTTGACGCTGGCGAGAAAAGTTACCAGTTCTCCGACATGGATCGGCTGCCGGAAAACGACCTGATCAACCGAAATGGTGACAACATATTCCCCGGCGTAACGCGACGCGCAGGCGAATGCGACCTGATCGAGCAGGCGCAACAGGTCGCCGCCGTGTACGTTGCCGGCGAAGTTGGCATAGTTGGGTGTCATCAGAACTGACATGATCAGATGATGGCTGGGTAATAGAACTTGGGAGGCGTCTTCAGGGTGCATGATGAATGTTCAAAGTGGTGATAGCTGTCATTGTATGCAACACGGGAAAATGTGTTTTTAATCAGTGACATGGACCGGCACGCGGGAAGCCAGCGCGCACATCAGCTCATATCCGACTGTATGGGCGGCCAGAGCCACCTCATCAATCGATAACAAGGTACCGTTTGGCGCCTGCCCCCATAACGTCACGCTGCTGCCAGGTTGGGCGGCAGGAATATGGGAGATGTCTGCAACCATCATGTCCATACTGATGCGCCCGACGGTGCCGGTACGTATGCCGTCTACCAGAATCGGGGTGTCGGAAGGGGCAATACGCGGATAACCGTCGGCATAACCGCAGGCCACGACCCCGATGCGCATGGAGTGCTGCGCAACAAATGTGCTGCCGTAACCCACCGTGTCGCCAGGTTTTAGCGTCTGTGTGGCAATGATCTGGCTTTGCAGGGTCATGGCCGGGCGCAGCCCCCAATCCTCGCTGGTATGGGCAGGGTAGTCAAAAGAGGCACCATACAACACAATGCCGGGGCGGCACCAGTCGCTGGGCGCTTCCGGGTGATCCAGGCTCGCGGCTGAATTACATAAGGTTCTTTCACCGGGCAGGTCTGCGGTCGTTGCCTGAAAGCTTGCTAGCTGGTCGGCAATGCCGCGTGGGCCATCTGCATCTGAAAAATGCATCATCAGCCCGATTTCTCCCACCTGCGGCAGGCTGTTCAGGCGCGCCCAGGCGGCGCGGAACCTTTCAGGTGTGAACCCCAGGCGGTTCATGCCGGCGTTCATTTTCAGAAAGACATGATGCGGTGCTGTGGTTTTATGCGAAGCCAGCCAGTCAATCTGCGCATCGCGGTGTACCGCGTGTGTCAGGTTCAGCCGGGAGCAGATTTCAAGATCGCGCGGCTCAAAGACCCCTTCCAGCAGTAGAATGGGGCCTCTCCAGCCGAGTTGGCGTATCCGCTGTGCTTCGGCCAGATCCAGCAGCGCAAAACCGTCTGCGGCCCTGAGCGCAGGAAAGACATTTTCAATGCCGTGTCCGTAAGCGTTGGCTTTGACGACTGCCCATAGGCGTGCGTCGGGCCGGGCCTGCCTGACCCGTTGCAGGTTGTGCGTCAAGGCCGTTGAATGGATCAGTGCTTGTATCGGGCGGGGCATGGTAAAACAATCCGGGTTGAGGGCTGGAATAGGTATGTTGAAATGGTCATGCAAGGTATGCAGGTTGATTGTACTGCGCGCAAAAGCATGATTTGTCAAATGGCTATGAATATATTTCCTTGGATTTTATATTTGTCTTGACCCAGGAGGATTCCGGATTACATAAACGTGATATAAAGAGAAGCTTTATCGGGCAAAAAGGTGATGTCAGGCGCATGGATCTAGATGGAATGTCATGGCACCTTGGTTTGGTCAATTGAATCCTCAGAAGTATGAAAAAAGGTTTTTACTGGATTATCTCTACGCAGTTTTTAAGCTCGTTTGCAGATAATGCGCTGTTGATTGTGGCAATTGCCTTGCTGCAGGAGTTGAGCGCTCCTGACTGGGCCACACCCATGCTCAAGTTCACGTTCACCATTTCTTATGTGCTGCTGGCAGCTTTTGTGGCAACCTTTGCAGATTCGCGCCCGAAAGGCCGGGTGATGTTTGTCACCAACCTGATCAAAATGGTTGGTTTGCTGACGATGCTGTTCTGGGTGCATCCGCTGCTGGCCTATGGCATCGTGGGTATCGGTGCGGCAGCCTATTCGCCGGCCAAATACGGCATTTTGACCGAGTTGCTGCCTGCTGAAAAACTGGTGGTTGCCAATGGCTGGATTGAAGGAACCACCGTGTCTTCCATTATTCTGGGAATGGGCGTTGGCGGTTTTCTGGTGAGTCCGACGATGTCGGAATTTTTATTGGGGCTGCATCTGCCCGGGGCAAAAACGGCAGCGCAGTCAGCGCTTTGGGTGGTGTTGTGCATTTATCTGATGGCCACGCTGTGCAATTTGCGTATTCCTGATACAGGCGCCCGTTATAAGAAGCCGGTCTGGCGGGTCGGTCCGATGCTGATGAATTTCAGCCGCAGTGTGCGTGTACTTTGGAGCGATAAGCTCGGCCAGATTTCGCTAGCGATTACCACGTTGTTCTGGGGTGCCGGGGCAACTTTGCAGTTTATTGTGCTGAAGTGGGCTGAAACAGCCCTGGGGCTGCCGCTGCATGATTCGTCATGGCTGCTGGGTGTGGTGGCAATCGGTATTGCTGCGGGTGCGATTCTGGCGGCAGCCACAGTGCCTTTGAAAAAGGCCTTGAACGTCATGGGGCTGGGCGTTGTGATGGGGCTGATGTGTGTGGTGCTGGCGTTTTATAATATGGATGCCATTCCTGAAGTCAGTATCGCCGGTATTCCTTTGTATCTGGTGATTGCAGCCCTGTTTCTGATGGTCATCGGCGGCCTGGCCGGCTTCTTTATGGTGCCGATGAATGCCTTGCTGCAGCATCGCGGGCATGTGCGGCTGTCAGCCGGGCATTCCATTGCGGTGCAGAATTTCAATGAGAACATTGGTATTCTGGTCATGCTGGCGATGTACGCCTTGCTGATCATGCTGGGGTTGTCCACACGGGTCATCATCATTCTGTTTGGCATATTCATGATGGGTGCCATCTATGCGGTTATATTGTGGAACAAGGCCAATATGCGCGAAAAGGACTGGACGCAGTTGATTGGTGAAGAAAAGCACTACTGACCTGTGTCTGTCTTGATCCAGCGCATAATGAAAATTCAAAAGAAAGTGCGCTGGTTGTGAATAGTGCATAGACAGCACTCCTGGCGTTAGACAAAACTTTTGTTTTCCATGGCTTGGCAGGCCATGGCCGGCTGTTCTCTACCGTGTGGAGTGTTTATGAGTTCCGTATACGATTTCTCTGTGAAAGACATCCGTGGCAATGAATTGGATTTTTCAAGCTACCGCGGGAAAGTGCTTTTGATTGTGAACACCGCCAGCCAGTGTGGCTTCACGCCGCAGTTTGCCGGGCTGGAGGCGCTGTATCAAAAGTACAAGGACCAGGGGCTGGTGGTGGTCGGGTTTCCATGCAACCAGTTTGGCCAGCAGGACCCTGGCAGCGCGTCAGAAATAGCGCAGTTTTGCCAGATCAATTACGGTGTGACATTTCCGATGATGGCCAAGGTGGATGTCAATGGCCCTGATGCATCGCCGTTGTGGGTATGGTTGAAACAATCTGCTTCCGGCGTGCTGGGGACCGAGGCCATCAAATGGAACTTCACCAAATTTCTGGTGGGCGGTGATGGCAAAGTGATCGATCGCTATGGTTCTGTCATCAAGCCTCAAAGTCTGGAGGCGGATATTGAGGCTGCACTGCAACAGTTGCCGGGGTTGTGATTTTGTGCGCCAGTGCTTAAATGGATGTATCATGCACAGTTGCCTTCGTAAAAAAATTTAATTTGATACACCATGTTTGAACACATTCCTGCCTATGCCGGCGACCCGATTCTGTCGCTGGTGGAACAATTTTTACGCGATGAGCGTGCCACCAAAGTCAATCTGAGTATTGGCCTGTTTTATGATGATGATGGCAATATCCCCCTGTTAGAGCCGGTGCAGGAGGCGGAAGACCGCTTGGTGGCGCAACACCGTGCGCGCAGTTATCTGCCGATGGACGGGGATGCCGAGTTCCGTGAGGCAGCGCGTGCCTATGTGTTTGGGGACAAACATGAGGCTGTGACCTCGCACCGGATTGCTTCGGTGCAGGCCATTGGTGGTTCTGGTGCGCTGAAGCTGGCGGCCGATCTGGTACACCGTTATTTCCCCCAGTCGGAAGTCTGGATCAGCCAGCCGACCTGGGACAACCACCGCGCCATTTTTGAAGCCGCAGGCGTCAAGGTGAATGAATATCCTTATTACGACCGCGAAAACAACCGGATCCGGTTTGACGAGCTGCTGGCCTGTATTCAGACCTTACCTGCCCGCAGCGTAGTGCTGATGCACCCGTGCTGCCATAACCCGACCGGGATGGACTTATCCCATGAGCAGTGGCAGAAGCTGATTACCGTGTTCAAACAAAACAACCTGATTGCTTATCTGGATATGGCGTACCAGGGGTTTGGGCAGGGCATTGAGGAAGATGCCTGGACGGTTCGCGCGTTTGCGGCAGCGGGGCTGTCCTGTTTTGTCGGCTCATCCTTTTCCAAAAGCTTTTCCTGGTATGGTGAGCGTGCAGGCGCTTTGCATGTGGTTTGTGCCAGTGCCAAAGAAGCCGATTGTGTGCTGGGGCAACTGAAAGCAATTGTGCGCCAGATCTATTCCAGCCCGCCGGTGCATGGTGCTGCGGTGGTTAATATGGTGCTGCGCGATCCGATTCTGCGTACCCGCTGGGAGCAGGATGTCAACCACATGCGTGCGCGTATCCAGGAAATGCGCCAGGTGCTGCAAAAAATCATCAGTGCCAAAGTGCCGGGGCGCAATTTTGATTACTTTACCCAGCAACAAGGCATGTTCAGCTATACCGGCCTGAGTGCTGAGCAGGTGGACCGGCTGCGCGAGGAGTTTGCCGTGTATCTGGTGCGTTCCGGGCGCATGTGCGTGGCCGGGCTGAATCATCACAATGTGGAGTATGTGGCGCAATCCATGGCGCAGGTGCTGCAAGAATGACATTTCCTTAGAGCAGCGCGACTTTACAAGCAGGCCCCGGCATCAGCCCGGGGCTTTTTTATGGCTGCTTTCCATATCCTCAATGTCCGAGCATCGTGAAGGTACTTGATTGTACTTTTTGTCTTTAACATGTATTATTTTTACATGTTTTGATGTCAGGCTGATTTTGAAACGAAATATCAAGACATGACGCATAGATGAAATGATGAGAACGTAACCATTCCAGACACAAGAGGAAGGAACCACGATGTTTTGTATACAGTGTGAACAGACAATCAGAGGCCCGCAGTCCAGCGGGTGCAGTTATGCGCAGGGCATGTGCGGCAAAACTGCTGACGTATCCGATTTACAGGATATTCTGATCAAAAGCATGCAGGGTGTTTCGTATTGGGCGTCATTAGGGCGGCAATACCAGATTGTCGATCCGCAGGTTGACCGCTGGTCCATACAGGCATTTTTTGCCACGCTGACCAATGTGAACTTTGATGCACAGCGCTTTTTTGAATATATCCAAAGTTCAGAGAATTTTAAAAAGAGGCTGCAAGAGCAGGTTACTCAGGCTGCAAAAGCAGCCGGTCAGGCTCTGCCGCCGTTGACAAAGGCCGCACAGATGAGCATGTCAGCAGCTCAGACAGAACTGCTGAAGTATGCGCCTGTTGCTGCCTTGAACCATGACCGTTCTGAAATCGGAGATGATGTTATGGGGCTGCGGTTGCTGTGTCTGTATGGACTGAAGGGGGCCGCCGCTTATATGGAGCATGCTGCGGTTTTAGGGCAGGAAGCCCCGGATATTTATGCCGAGTACCACCGCATCATGTCGTATCTGGGGGATGATCCAAAAGACATTGGCGCATTGCTGGACACCTCCATGCAGATCGGCGCACTGGGCTTTAAAGCACTTGAAATGCTCAACCGTGCCGAGACATTGACAATGGGCGATCCAGAGCCGACCACAGTCAATGTGAACCCGGTCAAAGGAAAATGCATTGTGGTTTCCGGGCACGATCTGGAAGATCTGCGCGAAATACTGGAGCAGACCCAGGGTAAGGGCATCAATGTGTATACCCATGGTGAAATGCTGCCGGCGCACTCTTATCCGGCGCTGAAAAAATATCCGCATCTGGTGGGCAACTATGGCGGCGCATGGCAAAAACAGCAAACAGAGTTTGCAGACTTCCCTGGCGCCATTGTGATGACTTCCAACTGCATCATTGACCCCAACGTCGGACGCTACGCTGACCGCATTTATACACGCAGCATTGTCGGCTGGCCTGGCGTGAAACATATTCAGGGCAATGATTTCAGCGAAGTGATCGAAAAAGCGCTGTCGTTGCCGGGCTTTGCGGAAAGCGAGCCGGAGCACCGGATCACCATTGGATTTGGTCACAAGGCATTGATGGCCGCAGCGCCGGCGGTGATTGAGCAGGTCAAGGCAGGTCATATCAAACACTTTTTCCTGGTCGGCGGCTGTGATGGCGATAAGCAGGAGCGCAACTACTACAACGAGTTTGCCTTGCAGGCACCGAAAGACAGTGTGATTTTGACACTGGGATGCGGGAAATACCGTTTCAACAAAGAGGAGTTTGGCGATATCAACGGGATTCCGCGCCTGCTGGATGTGGGGCAGTGTAATGACTCTTATTCTGCTGTTTTGCTGGCACTGGCGTTGAGCAAGGAGTTCAACTGTGGTGTCAATGAACTGCCGCTGACGCTGGTACTGTCGTGGTTTGAGCAGAAAGCCATTGTCATTTTGCTGACCCTGCTTTCTCTGGGGGTGAAGGGTATTTATGCCGGCCCGTCATTACCGGCATTCCTGACGCCAAACCTGGTCAAGGTGCTGCAGGAAAAATTCGATCTGCATCCTACAGGTGTGGTTAAAGAGGATATGGATACGATCCTGAACCGTAAGGCCGCTTAAACAAAGCAGTCATCGCAGGCGGTTTGATGGAGAGCCGCCTGCCAATTCAAATGGATAAGAGACCTATGATGGCAGATACCTGGAACCCGTCGCTCACGCCACTGGTATTGGTACGTAAAACGTTTGAGACGCAGGACACGGCCAATTTCTTTTTTGCCACGCCGCAGCACCACACTTTCACTTTCAAACCAGGGCAGTTTGTTACGGTGAAGGCAGACATTGAAGGGCAGACGTATGCCCGCTCCTACTCTATCAGCTCGTTGCCGGAAAAAGCGGAGTTGCAGCTCACTATCAAGCGGGTGGCGGGCGGTGTTGTTTCCAACTGGCTGATAGACCACCTGTTGCCCGGTGATTCGCTATGCACCTATGGCTTTGCCGGAGATTTCAATATTGTGGATTGCCCGCCGAAAGACAAAGTGCTGATGATCAGTGCCGGCTGTGGTATCACTCCGGTCATGGCCATGACCAGGCATCTGCTGAATGGGGCTGCGCAGCCTGTAGCAAAAGTGGATTTTCTGCACTGCGCCAAAGATATTGAAAATGTCATTTATCTGGACGATATGCGGCATATGGCCAAAACGCATTCCCGTTTTCAGGCGCATTTGCTGTTGGAGCAGATAGGCGATCAGTCGGGTTCTGAGCGGACGTATGAAGGACTGATCAGCCTGGTGCATTTGCAGGCCTGTTGTCCGGATTATCTGGCGCGTTCGGTTTATTTATGCGGCCCGGCCAAATTCATGGAGGTGGTTGAAGGCATTTTCCGTGACAGCGGTTTTGACATGGCCTGTTTTTTCAAGGAAAGTTTTCTACCGTCAAATACCTGTGACGCCACGGTGGCAGCCGATGCTGCACAGTGCACCGTGAATGTAGCTGATTTTCAGGTCAGCCAGCAAGTGGCTGCGGGTTCTGTTTTGCTGGACGTGTTGGAGCAGGCACATGTACCTGTCATCGGGGCATGTCGCTCCGGTGTGTGCGGTTCGTGCAAATGCAAAGTGACGCGGGGCAAAGTGGCGTCCAGCAGCCATGCCACATTGACCGAGCAGGAACAAGCGGATGGTTATGTGTTGGCATGTTCCAGTAAAGTGCTGGAAGATGTTGATGTGGCTTTGAAATGAATGCGGAAATGAATGCAGTTTTGTGGGTGAGATGGCGTATACATCGCAAACACGTATAGGGTCGTTTATAATATAGCCCAGACCCGCACAGATTGTGCTCTGACGGGACAAGAGTTGATTTTCATGCAACCTAGGCAAGATTACTGTGCAACTATCCAGATTCACTGACTACAGTATCCGTGTTCTGATTTATCTGGCGACATTACCGCCGGGGGAGTTGACGCGCATTAACGAAGTCAGTGAGTTGTATGACATTTCCAAAAACCACCTGGTCAAAGTGATTCATAAACTTGGGCAGTTGGGGCTGATCGATACCATTCAAGGCAAGAATGGCGGGATACGGCTCAAGCTGCCGCCAGAACAGATTGGAATTGGTCAGGCACTGCGCCAGTTGGAACCGTTGCACCTGTTGAATTGCAGTGTAGAAAGCTGCTGTATCAGCCCGGCGTGCCGTCTGAAGCGGTATCTGGTGGATGCCAAAGAGGCTTTTTTAAAAGAGTTGGATAAATACACGATACAGGATTTGCTGGTAGATAACCAAAAGCTGTATTCTTTTTTTCAAAAAGAAAAGCCGGGAAGCCAGTCTCCACCCAAAAAGCAGGCTAGGCGCATACGTATCAAAGAAAAAGCCTGAGACCACAGGCTTTTCTTTTTGAACCGAAATTATTGCTGCGGTGTTTTGTCAGCAGGTTCACTCAACAGCGCACGCAGTTCGCGGCGCAGAATTTTGCCGACAGTAGATTTTGGCAGGCTTTCGCGAAATACTACGAAACGCGGGCGTTTGTAGCCTGTCAGGCGTGTTTTACACCACTGTTTGACCTGCTCTTCTGTCAGTTCAGGATCTTTCTTCACCACCAGCACCATCACCGCTTCGCCGGATTTGGGGCTGGGTACGCCAATGGCAACGCATTCTTCTACCCCTTCCATCAGGGCCACCACATCTTCAATTTCGTTCGGGTAGACATTGAAGCCCGATACCAGAATCATGTCTTTTTTGCGGTCAACAATGCGGATCCAGCCGCTTTCATCCATCACGGCAATATCGCCGGTGCGGAAAAAACCATCTTTGGTCATGACCTTGGCGGTTTCTTCCGGACTGTTCCAGTAGCCGGCCATCACCTGCGGGCCCTGTACCGTGATTTCCCCCGGTGTGCCTAACGGAACCGGCTGGTCGTTGTCATCGCGCAATACGACCATGGTTGATGGAACCGGGTAGCCAATGCCCATACGCTGGTCATTCACATCTGTAATATCCACACGGCTGGCACAGATCACGGGCGATGTTTCAGACATGCCGTAACCTTCCACCATGCCGCAGCCGGTCAGCTTGTACCAGGCCTGTACCGTGGCCTGCTGCAATGCCATACCGCCACCGACCGACAGGCACAGCGAACTCCAGTTGACAGAGGATGCCTCCGGGTGATTGACGATGGCATTAAACAAGGTGTTCACGGCAGGCAGTACGTGGAAGGGCTGGCGCCGCAATTCGCGCAGCATGCTCGAGAGGTCACGCGGGTTGGGAATCAGGATGTTGTTGCCACCCAGGTAAAAGGTGATCAGCAGGTTTACATTAAAAGCGAAGATGTGATAAAGCGGCAATGCACCAACCAGCACAATCTGGTCTTTTCCTGACAGGTTGGTTTTCAGTGCGGGCAGAATCCAGGCGTATACCTGCAGCACGTTACTGACCAGGTTACGGTGCAATAAGGTGGCACCTTTGCTCACACCGGTGGTGCCGCCGGTATATTGCAGTATGGCAATATCATCAGGGCCGATTTCAGGCTGCTGGTAGTCTGGCAGCATGTATTCACCGCGCAGCAGCGCTTCTTTTAAAGAGATGCTGTTTGGCAAATCAAAGTTCGGTACCATGCCTTTGAAGCGGATGGCTTTGTTGATAAACCAGCCTTTCAAGCCGCCAATCAGGTCTCCGATGCCGGTGAGAATCACGTGCCTGACCGGGGTGGTGAGCATGGCTTCAGCCAGTGTATGGGCAAAGTTTTCGGCAATAAAAATGGCCTGCACATCGGCATCTTTGAGCTGGTGTTCCAGTTCACGTGCGGTATACAGGGGGTTGACATTCACCAGGATAAATCCGGCACGCAGTATGGCCGTAGCAATGACCGGATACTGCGGAATATTGGGCATCATGATGGCAACGCGATCGCCTTTTTTCAACCCGACAGACTGCAGGTAAGAGGCAATGTTCATAGAGAACTGGTCAATCTGCGCATAGCTGAATTTTTTACCCATGAACGTTTGCGCGGTGCGGTGCGGGTAGGTCTTAAAACACTGCTCAAACAGTTCGGCCAGAGAGGAAAAACGTTGCGAATCAATTTCCGCCGGCACTTCTGCGGGATAGTTTTTGAGCCAAATACGATCGGTTTTCAAAGTCATTCTCCGTAACAGGAATGATGTCAGTTTAGCGATCAACTGCACCTTCCCGGGTATAAATTCTACGAGTAGCCGAATACAGTACTTTTAGTATCAGATGCCTATCCCGTCATTTATTTACATTGTATTCAAAGCGGAGGATAAAATACCTGCTGTAAACGAGAATTCAGGCTATGAATAAGAAATTAGTGCGCTGGTCCCCCCGAACCACCGTTGCAGCTATTATTGAGCGCGAAGGTCTTTTTTTGCTGGTTGAAGAGGATACCGTTGATGGTCTGCGCCTGAACAACCCTGCCGGGCACCTGGATCAGGGGGAATCGCTGTTGCAGGCGTGCACACGCGAAACGCTGGAAGAGTCCGCCTGGCAGTTTACGCCTACGGCGCTGGTGGGTATTTATATGCACCGTTTTGTTGCCAGCCGGGGTGGCGATATGACGTATTTGCGTTTTTCTTTCTGCGGAAGCCTGGGCGAGCACGAGCCTGACAGGGTATTGGATGAAGGTATTGTGCGTGCGGTATGGATGAGCTATGAAGAGATTCAGGCCTGCCCTGAACGGCACCGCACGCCATTGCTGATGCAGGGGCTTGATGATTACCGGCAGGGGTGCCGTTATCCGCTGGAGATTCTGACAGCCAATGCCAGTATTTACCGGCAGCAACCCGATACGTTTGTTGCCAGTGTGTAGGTGAGTGTAGGCAGAGTATTTGTGAAGCAGGAAGTTGAGCCGTTGAACAGAAAAGAGAGATGTGTGTGGCACCAAAGCGTGTGATTGTCGGCCTGTCTGGCGGCGTTGATTCCGCAGTGAGTGCCTATTTGCTGAAAAAGCAGGGTTATGAAGTCATCGGGCTGTTCATGAAGAACTGGGAAGATGATGATGACTCTGAATACTGCTCGTCCCGGCAGGACTGGCTGGATGCTGCCAGCGTGGCCGATGTGCTGGGCATTGATATTGAATTTGTTAATTTTGCGTCAGAATATAAAGACCGGGTGTTTGCCGAGTTCTTACGCGAATACCAGGCCGGGCGCACACCCAACCCGGATGTGTTGTGCAATGCCGAGATCAAGTTCAAGGCGTTTTTAGACCATGCCATGCGGCTGGGTGGCAGCAAAATTGCCACTGGCCACTATGCGCGCGTTCGCGAACGTGAGGGCCGGTTTGAGCTGCTCAAGGGGCTGGACCCGGCCAAGGACCAGAGCTATTTTTTGCACCGCCTGAATCAGGAACAATTGTCGCGCACGCTGTTTCCTGTGGGA
Organism: Saezia sanguinis; assembly: GCF_963921665.1. Taxonomy (NCBI): domain Bacteria; kingdom Pseudomonadati; phylum Pseudomonadota; class Betaproteobacteria; order Burkholderiales; family Saeziaceae; genus Saezia; species Saezia sanguinis. The sequence goes on along the minus strand of NZ_CAWUGC010000014.1, from coordinate 45,827 downwards.
GAGTTGGAAAAAACGGAAGTACGGCGCATTGCCGCAGAAATCGGCTTGCCCAATGCCGGTAAAAAAGATTCAACCGGCATCTGTTTTATTGGCGAGCGGCCATTCAGAGAGTTTTTAAACCGTTATCTTGCACACCAACCCGGCCCGATCCGCGATGATCGCGGGCGTTTGCTGGGAGAGCATGTCGGCTTGAGTTTTTATACGCTGGGCCAGCGTAAAGGTATTGGTATTGGCGGTATCAAGGAAAAAGGTGCTTCGCGTGGCGGTGGCGAGCATGCGCCCTGGTTTGTTGCCCGCAAAGATATGCAGGCCAATACGCTGTATGTGGTGCAGGGGCATGATCACCCATGGCTGTTGTCGACACAACTGGTCAGTGACCAGGCATCGTGGGTGGCAGGCATCCCGCCCGAACCCGGGTCGTATGCGGCCAAGACGCGTTACCGTCAGGCAGATGCGGCATGTACGTACGCGCCAGTACAGGCACAGGATAATTCACCAGAGCATCGTTTTGCGCTGAAGTTTGACGCCCCCCAGTGGGCTGTCACACCAGGCCAGTCTGCCGTTTTATATGATGGCGAGGTTTGTCTGGGTGGCGGTATCATTGATCAGGTTCTGGCTCTGGCATGATGACTGCCTATAAAAACATCTGAGCGGACAGGCTGTTCATCAGATCATTTAAAAGAGTATGGGTAGCCAGCACCGGTCGGTATGTATCTGTTTTTGTTTTTAAATGACTGTTTTGGTCAAGTGGGTATCAGCTTAATTCCCATGGAGTGGTAATCAAGATTTGCCAACGTGGTCATAGACAACCCCCGTTTTGTATACAGCGCCTGTGTGCCTTCTGTGAGAGAAGGCATTTGTTTCTTTTGCAAAAATTGTTGCATGAGGTGGCCGGCCTGCAAAATACACCCATGCGCATCGGGGTTGAGCATAAGGGTTTGTGCTAGGTCCGCGCCCTAGCCGGAAGTCTACAATCATTCAGGATATGGCGGCATGATACCCAGTGGTATTGTGCCGAGATGACCGTATAGAAAGGGATTCCACGAAGAAGTAAATACGGCTGAATGACATTCCAGATAGATATAAGTACAACGCGTTTTAGTTTCTAAAGCGCTATTTCAGTAAATGCAGGAGACAAATTATGAAACGAGGTTTTGCCGGGCTTTTCGGGGCTGCAGTCGTTGCATTGAGCATGATGACTGCGGGTGTAGCTGCATATGCGCAGCAAAAGATTGTGTTGGGCGCTTCGGTACAGTTGACCGGCCCGATCGCCAACACGGGGCGCTACTACCGGGATGCGTATCAACTGACGGTTGATCGTATCAATGCAGCCGGTGGTGTGACGGTGGATGGCAAGCCTTACCAGCTTGAACTGAAGATTTATGACAACCAGTCTGACGTGGGCTTGAGCGTGCGCCAATATACACAACTGGTGTCACAGGATAAAGTTAACTTCCTGCTTGGCCCGTTTGCCAGCAATTTTGCTCTGGCTGATTCTGTGGTGTCTGAACGCTACAAAATCCCGATGGTGCAGGGCGGCGGGGCTTCGGACCAGATTTTTACCCGTGGCTTCAAGTACATTTTCGGCACATTGCCGCCAGCCACGCACTATTACAGCAGTACGGTCGATTTGATGAAGACGCTGCAACCCCCGATCAAAACCGTGGCGCTGCTGTATGCGGACGACTCGTTTGATGTTTCTGTGGCCGAAGGTACGCGTCCACTGCTGACCAATGCCGGGTTTCAGATTGTGATGGATGAAAAATTCAGCACCAATGCGACTGATTTCAGCTCCTTGCTGACCCGGATCAAAAGCCTGAACGCAGACGCTGTTTTTGTGGCCGGGCATGAAACCGAGATTCTGAACTTTATCCGTCAGGCCAAGAGTCTGGCTGTTTCTCCCAAGCTGTATTCGTTTACGGTGGGGGTTCCCAGTGAGGATTTCCGCAAAGCGCTGGGGGCTGATGCCAACTACGCTTTTGGCATGACCGCCTGGTTGCCCACGCCCGATATGAAAGACCGCTGGTTTGGTGATGCGGCTGAATTTGCCAAGGTGTATACAGCCAAGTTTGGTTATGACCCTGATTACCATGCAGCCTCAGGTGCGGCAGATGTTCAGGCGCTGGTAATGGCTATTGAAAAAGCCAATTCGCTGGATCCTCAAAAGGTGCGCGATGCACTGGCCACAATCAAGTTTGACAGTCTGTATGGCCCGATTGCGTTTGACGAACGCGGTCAGATTGATCTGCCGCAGATTGTCGTGCAGGTACAGGATGGCAAGGTGGTTGAAATCCATGGCCCCAAAGGTCCTGTGAATCCGCCCAAATATCCTATGCCGGCCTGGAACGCCCGCTAAATAGAACGTATAAATACAGCGAGATCATATGAATATTTTTATTCAGACGTTAATCAACGGCATTTTGCTGGGCGGCTTATATGCTGTCATGGCACAGGGGCTGGCGTTGGTGTGGGGTGTGCTGAACATTGTGAACCTGGCGCATGGTGCTTTCATCATGCTGGGCGGTTACCTGACATGGACGCTATTTACATACTGTGGCATCGATCCTTTTGTAGGGTTGGTGCCCACAGCCATCATCATGTTTGTTTTGGGTTACCTGATCCAGCGCGGATTGCTCAATTTTGTGGCGCGCGGTCCCATGTTCAATACGCTGCTGATTACTTTCGGTCTGGAAGTGATTCTGGCTGATGTGGTGCAGATTATTTATTCTGCCGACTTTCAGGCCATTAATCCTTCCTATGCCGGCAGCAGCATCTCGCTGGGTGAAATTGCGGTGCCTAAGGTCAACCTGGCCGCTTTTGCGGTGGCGTTGGCAATCAGTATTGCGATGTGGATGTTCTTGCTGCGAACCCGGCTCGGGCGTGCCATTCGCGCCACGGCGCAAAATCTGGTTGCAGCCCGCCTGTACGGGGTGGAGCCGCGCCATCTTTATGCCGTGACTTTCGGTATCGGCTTGGCACTGGCCGGGGCTGCCGGCGGGTTGTATGGCATGGTGTCCCAGATCAATCCGTACATTGGCGTGTATTTAACGGCCAAGTGCTTTGCCATTACCATCATCGGCGGGCTGGATAATCCGCTGGGCGTGATTGTCGGTGGGCTGCTGCTGGGCGTGATTGAGCTGATGACCATGCAGTATGTCGGCGCCACTTACCAGAACGTTGTTAGTTTTGGGGTGCTGATCCTGGTACTGATTTTGCGGCCAAGCGGTCTTTTGGGGAAAACAGCATGAATAATTCACGTAAAACGGTGATTCAGGGGGCTGTTGCCTTGATTGTGCTGGTGATTGCTGCAGCATTGCCCTGGATCGGTGCTCAAACACTGGCGCTGTTCGGGTTCAGTATCCGCTCTGATGTGTTACTGGAGTTTGGTTTTAATGCGCTGATTCTGGCAATTCTGGCACAGGGCTGGAATGTGATCGGCGGCTTTACCGGCTATGCGTCTTTTGGTAACGCGGTGTTCTTTGGGCTGGGCGCTTATGGCGTTGGCATTGCCATGGTTCAATGGGGGCTTTCATTTGGCACCGGCATGTTGTTTGGCGTGTCCATGGCGGTGATTTTTGCGTTGCTGCTGGGCATTCCCATTCTGCGTTTAAAAGGCCATTATTTTGCCATTGCAACGCTGGCGCTTTCGCAGGTGATGGCGGCCATCATTTCCAATATTGATCTGGCCGGGGCCAATCAGGGGTTGCCCTTCCTGTCATTCCTGGATGTGTCTTTTATCAGCACGGAAGCGGCATTTTATGAAATGGCATTGGTTGTGCTGGCGTTTGCAACCGCGGTGGTCTTTTGGCTCAAGCGCAGCCGCTTGGGGTTTGGTCTGATTGCCATTCGTGAAAACGAGGATGGCGCTGCGGCGATGGGTGTGAATACAACGCTGTATAAAGTGCTGGCGCTGACTCTGGCTGGTATTTTCAGTGCCATGGCGGGCGGTATTTATGCCTACAAGATGGCGTATATTGACCCGGACCAGGTGTTTAATGCCAGTTGGAACGTCAAGATGATCATCATGGCGGTGTTTGGCGGCGCCGGTACGGTATTTGGTCCGATTTTCGGGGCGGTAACGTTGTCTGCCATCTCTGATATTCTGGCCAGCGTGCTGACCAATGTGGCAGGGCTGTTCTTTGGCGTTGTGATTATTCTGGCCGTGTTGCTGACACCACGCGGGCTGACCGACATGCTCATCGGGGTGAAGAGATGCGGCTTGAGGTATTTCATCAATAACATAAGGGCAACCAAGCTATGACAGCGATTCTTGAATTGCAGAATGTCACGCGCCGGTTTGGCGGGCTGGTTGCTGTCAGCGATGTCAGTTTCAAGCTCGAGAAGGGTGAAATTCTGGGGCTGATCGGCCCTAATGGTGCGGGTAAAACCACACTGGTGAGCCTGATCAGCGGTACGGTGGAGCCCAGCTCAGGAGAGGTGCGTTTTCAGGGCAACTCCATTCACAGTTTGCCAGCGTATAAAAGAGCACGCCTTGGCATCGGGCGCACGTTTCAGATCATGAAACCTTTCCCTGGCCTGAGTGTGCTGGACAATGTGGCCGTTGGTGCCTTGTTTGGCCGCGCCAAGCATGGTACCGGCCTGAAGCAGGCACGTGAGCAGGCTGCGCATTATCTGGAGTTTGTGGGGCTGGCTGCGGCCATTGGCAAGCGTGCAGAAAATCTGGGCGGGCCTGACCGCAAGCGGCTTGAACTGGCCAAAGCGCTGGCCATGCAGCCTACGCTGCTGCTGTGCGACGAAGTGATGGCAGGGTTGAACCATGTCGAAATTGACGAGGTGATTGAGGTGATTCGCAAAGTGCGTGCCGAAGGCATCAGTATCCTGGTCATTGAGCACGTGATCAAGGCGATTAAGAGCCTGTCGGACCGCCTGCTGGTATTGCATCATGGTCAGCAGATTGCCGAAGGCGCGCCTGACAAAGTGCTGTCCGATCCGGCAGTGGTTGAAGCCTATCTTGGAAAGAAGAGACATGAATCAGCCGAACAACAATAAACAAGCATTGCTCCAGGTGGACAACCTGAGTGCCGGCTATGGGTCGGTGCTGGCGATACAGGGCATCACAATGTCGATTTATGAATCTGAAATTGTGGCGCTGGTGGGCAGCAATGGTGCCGGGAAAACCACTTTTCTGCGAGCCCTTTCCAGGGTGATTCTCAGTTCCGGTTCTGTCACCTACAAAGGGCAGGATCTGGAGCAAATGACGCCGGAAGAGGCATTCGCTCATGGCATTGTTCAGGTGCCTGAAGGGCGTCAGTTGTTTGATCACATGACGGTGCAGGATAACCTGCTGATGGGTGCTTACAAGCGCCGGGATAAAGCGGGGATCAAGCGCGACCTGGATATGGTGTACGGCATTTTTCCTAAAATGGCCGACCGGCGCAAGCAGATTGCAGGCAGCATGTCTGGCGGAGAGCAGCAGATGTGCGCAATGGCACGGGCGCTGATGGCTGCTCCGACGCTGTTGCTGGTGGATGAAATGAGCCTGGGGCTTGCCCCTGTGGTGGTCGACCAGTTGATGGATGTGCTTAAGCAGATCCGCAGCAACGGTGTAACCGTGCTGCTGGTGGAGCAGGATATTTATCTGGCGCTCGAAGGCTCAGACCGGGGCTATGTGATGGAAACCGGACACATTGTGCATAGCGGCGAGTCGCATGCACTGATCAACGATCCCGAGGTCCAGCGCGCCTACTTGGGTGTATAGCACTCAGAGCCGGGTGGTTGTTGGCTGCTCTGGCAGACCGGCATAAAAAAACAGACCCGCCCTGAAAAGGCGGGTCTGTTTGCAAGAAGCAATACAGGCCGTGTTACACAGCTTCACGCTGGTTATCCGGCAATTCAATTTTGACTTCCAGCACCTCCAGATCGTCCTGCCGTTCCAGATGGACTTTGATATCTTCCGGATTGATCGGAATGTATTTGGAAATCACGGCAACCAGCTCTTTTTGCAGCGCAGGCAGATAGTCGGGACTGGTGCCCGCATTATGGCCGCTACGCTCATGTGCCAGAATAAGCTGCAAACGTTCCTTGGCGACGCTGGCAGTCGATTTTTTCTTCTCGCCCAAAAAGAATGAGAGGAAAGACATGGTGTGTTACCTCCCGAAAATACGTTTAAAGAAGCCGGGCTTTTCCGCGTCAATGAAACGCAGAGGTTTATCTTCGCCCAGAAAGCGGTCAACCACGTCAGCGTAAGCCTGGGCTGCTGTGCTTTCTTTGAGGTTAATCACGGGAGTTCCCTGGTTGGATGCCTGCAAAATGGCTTCGGACTCCGGGATCACGCCGATCAGCGGAATGCGCAGAATGTCCTGAATGTCTTCCAGTGACAGCATATGGCCGCCTTCAACCCGTGTCGGGTTGTAGCGTGTGATCAGCAGGTGCTCTTTAATCGGTTCGGCACCGTCAATGGCTCGCTTGGTTTTTGAACTCAGCATGCCCAGAATACGGTCGGAGTCACGTACGGAAGATACTTCGGGGTTGGTCACAATCAGCGCTTCATCGGCATAATGCATGGCCAGCAGTGCGCCGGTTTCAATGCCTGCAGGGGAGTCGCACACAATGTATTCAAAGCCCATTTCACCAAGCTCTTTGAGCACGCGCTCGACGCCTTCTTGTGTCAGCGCATCTTTATCGCGTGTCTGGGAAGCGGCCAGGATGTACAGTTTGTCGCAGCTTTTATCTTTAATCAGCGCCTGGTTCAGGGTGGCTTCCTGATGGATAACGTTGATGAAGTCATACACGACCCGGCGTTCACAGCCCATGATCAGATCCAGATTGCGCAAGCCGACATCAAAATCAATGACAGCTGTTTTGTGGCCTTTAAGCGCCAGACCGGCTGCAAAACTGGCGCTGGTTGTTGTTTTGCCTACGCCCCCTTTACCGGAGGTCACTACGACAATCTTGGTCATTGGAGTCCCGTTTCTTTGATCAACAATCAATAAATTTCAAACGCAAAAGCAATATGCCCCAGGTCAACCCCGGTATATACCTTGTAAAACAGCTGATAATCATAGCATAACAGGTATTCAAGGGCGGAAAACCATGCTGGCTTTTGCCTGTATCAGCACAGGCACATGCAGCAAGCAGAATGGCAGGTGATGCATGTCAAAAATCAATTCAGCGATGGCTGATCTGAATCGGTGTCATCACGAGTGATTCGCCCTGCAATTGCACCATGGTGGGCTTGCCGAAAATGTCTTTAGGCAGCGCTTTCTCAGTGGTCTGGTAAATGCCGGCAATGGAAAGCAGTTCAGGTTCAAAGCAGGTGGCATAAATGCGGGCATCCGTATTGCCCTGTGCGCCTGCAATGACACGCCCGCGCAATGGCGCGTACACATGGACATTGCCGTCCGCGATGATTTCAGCGCCAAAACTGACCAGCGATGTCACAATCAGGTCGGCGCCGCGGGCATATATCTGCTGACCAGAGCGCAGCGGCTTGTCAATTACCAGGGTGCCAACGGAAACCGGGACTTCCTTGATGATCTCCTGCATGGCGTGTTCTGTGCGTGGTGCCATCGGGGCGATATCAGGAGCATGCAGCAGCCCCGCAGCCAGTGCGGCCTGCATCTGTTCGCCGGAGCCGCCGCGCACTGAAAAAGGCTGTATGCGCAGGCTTTTCAACAGCTTGAGTAGTACAGCAAAATCAATCGGTGGGTTTTCAGCCGCGAGTTCGCTTAAATCGATCACCGCCAGGTCATTGTCAAAATAGTCCGGCTGGCTGCCATACTGGCTGGTCAGTTCTGAGGCCAGTGTTTCCAGGTTGGCACTTTTGAGGATAAAGGAAATCAGCGGCAGGTTGGCGCTTTTCACGTCAAAAGTGGTTCGGGTTTGTCTTGTGGCCATGGATAGATGTTGATGCGGCTAAAGAAGCTATTCTAGTGAATGTTGTAAATCATGGCGCACCGGGTATGCAATTCAGCACCAAATCCGTGAAGACAGAAGCGTTAAAAAAAGAAACGCCAGATGGCAAAAATGAGCAGGGTCAAGAATGCAGCAACCAGGTCATCCAGGATGATGCCGATGGCGCCTTTATAGCCCCAGCCTTTGAATGCTTTGTCTGCCCAGCGTACCGGCCCCGGTTTTAACGCGTCAAACAGGCGAAACAGCGCAAATGCGGCGCATTGCCCCCAGAATGTGGTGGGCATGATAAGCCATAAAACAAGCCAGAATGCAATGATTTCGTCCCAGACAATGCTGCCCGGATCCTGCACCTGCAGGTCAGTTGCTGTGCGCTGGCAGGCCCATACGCCGACCAGTAAAGAAAGCAAAAGCAGAATACCCCAGGCCAGGTCATTGAGCCAGGGGTAGAGCAGTGCAAAAATGGCCCAGGCAAACAGGGTGCCTGCAGTACCGGGTGCTTTGGGACTGAGGCCGCTGCCAAAGCCGATGGCGATCATGTGGGCGGGGTGCTGGCGCAGAAACAGCCAGTCAGGTTTTCGAGCAGAAGCGTGCTCCTCCGGTGGTGGGGGAGAAGAGGGTTCAGTGAAATGCTCGTTGTGGGTCATATTGTCAAACACGGCTAAAGCTGCTTGCAGATTCGATTCATACGGTCAATGCTGTTTTTGCGGGTATTATCAGTACCGCGGCAATGGCAATCAGCTGTATTGCTGACAGCCTGACCATCAGGCATAGGGCATTATCGGTCAACTGGGAAAAGGGTGCAAAGTACCATGCCAGGGCCAAGCTTTGCCCTTAGTTTTTGAAATGGTCAAATGAATGGTACGAGTTGGAAACATGATTGCCGCGCGCATCATACAGGCGAACGCCGGATTGCATTTCGATGCGGCCGATGGGGGTAACTGCCAACTGGCAATGATGCGCGGCAGTCAATACCTGTGCACGTCTGGCGATGGGAGCGGTAAATATGAGCTCATAATCATCACCCCCGGACAGTGTGCACAGACGTTGTATGGCGACCGGCTGGTTATGCAGCGCATGGCTGCGTGGCACGCTGTCGACTTCGATGCTGGCACCCATCTGGCTGGCTTTCAGAATATGCCCGAGATCACCCAGCAAACCGTCTGAGAGATCGATGACTGATGTGGCAATATTGCGCAAAGCCATGCCCAGTGCGACGCGGGGGGTAGGTTGCTCCATGCGCTGCAGCGTTTGTTCAAATGCATCGGCGGACTGGTGCGCCTGAGAGCGCAGTGTTTCCAGTGCAAGCCGTGCGTCGCCGATGCCGCCCTGAATGGGATGGCTGACGTAAATGTCATCTCCTGCCTGCGCGCCCGAGCGGCGCAATGCCAGATGGTGCGGTATTTCACCAAAGACAGTGATGGAAATACACAGAGGGCCGGCGGTGGTGTCGCCCCCGATCAACGTGCACTGGTGTTCGTCAGCCAGTGCAAACAAGCCTTTGGCAAAGTCTTCACACCATGCAGGATCGATGCGTGGCAAAGCCAAAGAAAGGGTGAAGGCCAGCGGTTTGGCGCCCATGGCGGCCAGATCGGACAGGTTGACCGCCAGGGATTTATGGCCCAGACGCTGAGGCGCGATGGTAGGCAGAAAATGCCGGCTTTCCAGCAGCATGTCCGTCGAAATGGCCAGCGACATGCCGGGTGAAGGCGCCAGCAACGCACAATCGTCTCCAATACCCAGTTGCACATGCGTGGCGTCTGCGGGCGTTGTGGTGCGTTGAAAATAGCGGGTAATAAAGTCGAATTCACCCATAAAAGCCGGGTCCGTATTCAGAGTCAGAAGGTGATGGTAACAAGTTATGAAAAAAATGGATCGGTATCAAGGATTTTCGATCATTTTATACAGAACACCCTGGCGAAGTGCGCCCCGGGCTGGCGCCAGTGTGCGCAGGTTCGGGAACGTATCGAACAAAGCCAGCATGACTGAAAGTCCGCCGCCAATAACGTCTTTACGGTCTCCCAGCCCAGTCATCTGGAGTGCATCAATTGAGCCGGCGCGAATAAGCTGCTCATAAATCCAGTCCAGTCCCGGACGGGTAATCTGGCCATCGCTTATCTGGTTGTTTTTCAGTACGCTGCTGATAGCACCAATGGTGCCTGACGCGCCATAAGCCTGCTCCCAGAGCAGTGGCGCGTTGCTGTCATGCTGCATTTGCTGAGCCGCCTGTTCGAAATAGGTGTGGGCATGGGCAACAGCCTGGCTGAACTGAGGCGGAGTCAATTGGTTATCTGCAAAATAATCCATCGAAAGCCCTACACTGCCGACCGGGCACGACTGGGCGGCCAGGGCCTGCATGTCCTGCCCGATGATTACTTCTGTAGAGCGGCCGCCGACATCCACCACAAACCTTTTTTCGGGGGACAGTGAATCGTCGGGTGTTTTGTCTTCATTCAGTACGGCGGATACACCCAGGTAAATCAGGTGCGCTTCTTCCTGGCCTGAAATGACTTCTATCGGACAGCCCAACAGCTTTTGCCCCTGTTCAATGAATTCCATTCGGTTATTGGCCTGGCGCAACGTCTGTGTTGCCACGGCGCGCACGTAGCGGACTTTTTGTTTGTGCAAAATGTCTTTAAAGTTTTTCAGGCAATTCCAACCGCGCTCCATTGCGCTGTGGTCCAGCGAGAGGTCTTCATGAAGTCCCCTGCCTAAACGCACAGGTTCTCGGATGTAATCTTTGCGCAGCAGGCGGCCTTTGTAATACCGGTCAATTTCCAGCCGAAAACTGTTGGACCCTAGGTCCACAGCCGCTAACAAACAGCTCTTTGGCAACATGCAGTGTTCTATATGATGTTGATTCTGGCTGTAAGCATACCATGTTGCAGTAAACCACCTGTCTATCTGAGGATTGGTGGTTATGCGGTTTGGTAATTGGCAGTAACCGGATGAACAGGAATGCGCAGTTCAAAACGGCTGCCTCCGCCTTCGCGCGGCAGACAGACGACAGACCCGCGATGGCGCAGCGCAATTTGCTTAACCAGTGACAAACCAAGGCCGGTGCCACCGGGGACGGCATTTTTCACCCGGAAAAATGGCTCAAAAATACGCTCACGATCAGCATCAGAAACACCAGGCCCCCGGTCTGAAACGCTGAAACATACCTGTGACGGTTGCCCCTGGCGTGCTGCTTCGTAAGTAATATGCAGCTCTATGAGGGTATCAGGCGCATAACGCTCGGCATTGATCAGCAGGTTGCGCAACGCCCGGCGCACCAGGGCTTCATCGGCCTGGACTTCAACGCTCTGCCCGTGCAGCTCAGCATTGGTGCGTGAGGCTTCTTCTGCAGCCAGAGCCAATGCGTCAAAAGAAGTGATGTGAAGAGCATCCGGAGCGGCATCCAGCCTGCTGGCCAGTAAAATTTCACCGACCAGTTCGTCCAGCTCTTTGATATCTGTTCTCAGGTCGTCTGCGATTTGCGGCATTTGTTCGGCGGCAAGCTCGGTGCTCATGCGCAGCCGGGCCAAAGGTGTGCGAAGCTCATGCGAAACCTGCGCCAGCAGTTGCTTGTGCTGGCTGACCAGGGCTTCAATATGCTGCGCGCTGATATTAAAGCTGTGCGCGAGCAAAGAGACTTCATCATGTCCGGTAATATCGACCCGGGTTTTCAGGTTGCCGGAGCCAAAATTCTCAACCCCCCGCTGTAATTTTTCCAGCCGCCTTGTCAGTTTGCGAGCAATCGGGTAGGTGGCAGCACCCATGACAATGACCATCAGTCCCAGCCAGATCCAGGGTTTGAAAATGCCGGGGGGCTCATTGTTGTGCATTTCACTGCCGGGGCCTCTGCCTCCGTGTCCAAACCGGGCCGGGCGCTCAAAGTCAAATGCAGGCACAGGCGTTCCGGGGGGGGCGTGTTCACGCCATTCCTGCAACTGCCGGTAGTAACTGTCGCGCTGTTCGCGGATGTATTGATGGTACTCCTGCCGGGTTTGTTCGTTTTCCATCCGTATGGCTTCGCGCTCCGCAATGATGCTGGGCGCAACCAGAAAACGGAAAATCAGTGCGGTTGTAATGCCGTAAATAAAAACCGTGGCAATCAGCGTGATCCAGATGCTCCACCATAAACCTCGGTACCAGGGCAGGGATTTGCTGGGCGGTGGGGTTTGAGATGCCGTGGTTGCTGATCTGGAAAATAAAACCATGTTGTGCCCTATGACAGCGTTAGTCCTGCGCCTTGGCAAATACATAGCCCACGCCGCGTACAGTCACAATGCGTCGCGGGTGTTTGGGGTCATCCTCAATGGCGGCACGGATACGGGACATATGCACATCAATTGAGCGGTCAAACGCTTCAAGCGATTCCCCTTTGACTTCGTCCATCAGGTATTCGCGTGAAAGCACGCGGCCAGGGTGTTGTGCCAGTGCATTCAACAAATCGTATTGGTAGGAAGTTAATGTTTTTTCTTCGCCGTCCAGGCGCACGGTTCGGGCATCATGGTCGATCTCAAGCCTGCCAAAGCGGGAAATGGCTTGCGGAGCCGATGAAGCGGTTTGTCTTCGCAGAATGGCGCGCAGCCGTGCCAGCAGTTCCCGGGGTTCAAAGGGTTTGGGCAGATAGTCATCAGCCCCCATTTCCAGGCCGATGATGCGGTCTGTGGGGTCTCCCCGAGCCGTCAGCATCATGATGGGAATGTGCTGCGTGGATGACTGACCGCGCAACTGGCGGCACACATCCAGCCCGTCGCCATCAGGCAGCATCAAGTCCAGAATAATGGCGTTCAACGGTGTGGACTGGGCAAGCGCCAGCGCTTTCTGTACCGTTGGCGCATGGCTGACGCTGAAGCCGAATTGCTCCAGGTAGCTTATCGTCATACGGGCCAAACGCTCGTCGTCTTCAACCAATAAAATCTGCGGCATAGTGCGGTGTGTCCATCCATGGTAAAAGAGGTAAGTGCCTTTTCTGTCTGAGTTCAGGCACTTACCTTATGAGGAAGTATCAGCGCATGGGCATGGGTACCAGTAGCCAATTGTAGTTGGCCTGCGGATTGGGGCCTGCTCCAGGGCCACGAGGCGCGTTCGGCGCGGCTGACCACTGTTGACGCCACGCTTCAACCTGTTGGTTCAGGGTGGTGCGTTGCTCAACCGTCAATACTTCGGCAGCCTGAATGCGTGCTTCGAGTGTACGGGCCGAGAGCTTTTGGGTCAGATCGGCCTGCTGAGCCTGCAGTTTGGCGATGGCGGCCTTGTCCAGTTGGGGCTTGATCAACTCGAGGTTAAGCTGGACACGGGTTTCATGCAACTGGGTTCTCAGTGCCTGGGCATCGGTAAAAGAAGCCTGTGCAATGCCGCTCAGTTGTTCTTTCTGGGCGTCGGTGAGGTTCAGCGATTCAATGGCCTGATAATTCCAGTATCCGCCACGGTGGCCGCCTCCCCAGTGATGGCCACGCATGGGTCCGGGGCCTGGGCCTTGGCAAGGCGCATAAGTGGCGCCATCACCCTGCATGGGAGCGCCTTGGGCGCAGGGGCCATAGCCCATCGGCTGGGCATAAACGGTTGCGGCAACCAGCAGTCCGCCCAGGGCCACGCCAACACGGGCCAGTGGGGATGAAATTTGCGTTTTTTTGAACATGAATGTCCTCCTTTGAGTATTGGGTTGATGTCAGTGTAGGGCCAACACATTGGGGGAAGGTGTCTGAAATGCAAAGATTTGTAAAGACGATTATGGTCCTTTCAGCGTAACGCATCAACCTGTATGGGTAAGCCGGATATGCGGCATAAAAAGACGAAGGGGCCAAGGGGATGCGTTAAATAAATTACAATAGCAGACTGTTTATTTTATTGTCTCCCATGTCATTATCCGTTACGCCCGCTTTGTCGTTTCAATCGGTCAGTAAAGTGTATACCACTTCGCGGGGGCCGTTTCAGGCGCTGGATGGTATTTCATTTGAAATTCAGCCCGGAGAGTTTTTTGGTTTGCTGGGGCCTAACGGGGCCGGTAAAACGACGCTGATCAGTATTCTGGCCGGCTTGTCAAAGGCGTCTTCAGGGGCGGTACAGGTTCTGGGACATGATGTGCGGGCCGATTTTGCTGTGGCCCGCCGTAATCTGGGCGTGGTACCGCAGGAACTGGTGTTTGACCCGTTTTTCAGCGTGCGGGAGACTTTGCGGCTGCAATCTGCGTATTTTGGCATTACCCACAATGATGGCTGGATTGATGAATTGCTGGCCAATCTGGGGCTGCTGGATAAGGCGGATCTGAATATGCGTCAGCTTTCCGGCGGCATGAAGCGGCGTGTGCTGGTAGCGCAGGCGCTGGTCCATCGTCCTCCTGTCATTGTGCTGGATGAGCCTACTGCCGGGGTGGATGTTGAATTGCGCCAGACCTTGTGGCAGTTTATCTCGCGGCTCAATCGTGAGGGGCATACCGTATTGCTGACCACGCATTATCTGGAAGAGGCCGAAGCGCTGTGCGGGCGCATTGCCATGCTGCGGCATGGCAAAGTGGTGGCCCTGGATACAACCAGCGCATTGCTGCAGTCTTCCGCCAGCAATGTATTGCGTTTTAAAGTGGATGCGCCGCTGCCTGTCGATCTGGCCGAGCGCGCGCGGGTGACCGGTCGTATTGTCCAGTTGAATGTACGCGATGCGCAGGAGGTGGAGCGTATTTTGGCACGCCTGCACGAAGAGGGTTATGTGATACAGGATATGGAAGTGCGTAAATCGGATCTGGAAGATGTGTTTTTGCATTTGATGGAAGATCCGCTGGCCGGCGAGGCAGGGGAGGTGCAGCCATGAATTGGACCGGTTGGCAGGCCTTGCTCTATAAAGAGGTATTGCGGTTTTGGAAGGTGGGGTTTCAGACGGTGGTAGCACCGGTGCTGACCGCGTTGCTGTATATGCTGATTTTCAGCCATGCCATGGGCGACCGCATCCGGGTCTACGAACATGTGGAGTATGTTGCATTTCTGGTGCCGGGGCTGGCGATGATGAGCCTGCTGCAAAACGCGTTTGCCAATACCTCTTCTTCATTGATTCAAAGCAAAATCACCGGGAACCTGGTATTTGTGTTGTTGACGCCTTTATCCTACCGGGACTGGTTTGTGGGGTATGTGGGTGCGGCTGTGGTGCGTGGTGTGCTGGTTGCCGTAGCTATTATTGCAGCCACGGCATTTGTTGTTGTGCCGCAGTTCAGCCAGCCGCTGTGGATTTTGGTTTTTGGCTTCTTGGGGGCCATGCTGCTGGGGGCATTGGGTTTGATTGCCGGTCTTTGGGCCGATAAATTTGACCAACTGGCGGCATTTCAGAATTTCATCATCATGCCGGGTACTTTCCTCTCTGGCGTGTTTTACTCCATTCCGTCGTTGCCGCCGTTCTGGCGGGCGGTGTCGCATGCCAACCCGTTCTTTTATCTGATTGACGGGTTCCGGCATGGTTTTTTTGGCGTGTCTGATGTCTCGCCCTGGCTCAGCCTGAGTGTGGTCAGCGTCAGCACATTGGTGGTGATGGTCATTGCCATGCACCTTCTTCGCATTGGGTACAAAATACGCTCATGACAAACTATCCTACACCTGAACAGGTCCGCGGTTATATTGCCGCAGGTTTAAATTGCACACAGCTTGAAGTCGATGGCGATGGCCAGCACTTTGAGGCAACCATTGTTTCGGCTGAATTTGAGGGTTTGCGTCAGGTAGCGCGACATCAGCGTGTTTATGCGGTGCTTGGCGATAGAATGAGGGAAGAAATTCACGCATTGTCAATGAGAACCTACACGCCGGCTGAATACGAGGCCATGCTTGGCTGAAAAGGCCTGTTTGCACGCACAGAAGCAGCCTGAAAATGGTGACGGCTTTGGTGGCAGGTGCTTTTGCCCGCCACAGTAAAAAGATAGAAACAGATGGATAAACTGAAAATTCAAGGTGGCCGCCGCCTGCAAGGCGAAGTTGCTATTTCGGGCGCTAAAAATGCGGCATTGCCGGAGCTGTGTGCCGCACTGCTGACGGGCGATGCGGTAACGCTGCAAAATGTGCCGCGCCTGCAGGATGTGAACACAATGCTGAAGCTGTTGCGCAGCATGGGAATGCGCGCAGACTGGCTTGCAGACGTGGGCAGCCCCGGCGCTTATACCGTGCATTTGCAGGCTGGCGAGCTGAGCCATCTGGAGGCGTCTTATGACCTGGTGAAAACCATGCGTGCTTCTATTTTGGTGCTGGGGCCGCTGCTGAGCCGTTTCGGGCAGGGGCGGGTGTCTCTGCCAGGCGGCTGTGCCATTGGCTCACGCCCGGTGGATCAGCATATCAAAGGGTTGCAGGCCATGGGGGCGGAAATAGAGGTTGATCATGGTTATATTGTGGCCAAAGCCAAGCGGCTGAAAGGCGCACGCATTACGACCGATATGATCACCGTGACCGGAACCGAAAATCTGCTGATGGCGGCAACTTTGGCGCAAGGCGAAACGGTGCTGGAAAACGCCGCGCAGGAGCCCGAGGTTGTTGACCTGGCCGAAATGCTGATCGGCATGGGCGCGCGTATTGAAGGGCATGGCACCAGCAGTATCCATGTGCAAGGTGTTGATGCGTTAAATGGCTATACCCATACCGTGGTGCCGGACCGCATCGAAGCCGGTACTTTTCTGTGCGCGGTTGCCGCAACTGGCGGTACGGTGGTGCTGAAGCAGGCACGTGCTGAACATCTGGACGCTGTTATTTCCAAACTGCGGGCCGCTGGTGCGCAGATTGAGGCGGGGGCAGATTTTATCCGTATCCGTGCTGCAGGGCGTATGCAGGCGCAGAGCTTTCGCACCGCAGAATATCCCGGCTTTCCAACCGACATGCAGGCACAGTTCATGGCTTTGAACAGTATTGCCAAAGGGCGGGCAACGATCACGGAGACTATTTTTGAAAACCGTTTCATGCATGTGAACGAGCTGCTTCGCCTGGGCGCACAAATTCATGCGGATGGCCGTGTTGCCGTGGTTGATGGTGTAGAGCACCTTTCAGGAGCAACAGTGATGGCCACGGATCTGCGCGCATCTGCCAGCCTGGTGATTGCCGGGTTGGTGGCGCAGGGGGAAACACTGGTGGATCGGATCTACCATCTGGATAGGGGCTATGACTGCATGGAAGGCAAGCTGCGTGCGTTGGGGGCCAAAATTGAAAGGGTCAAAGCATGATGAGCGACACGATCACGCTGGCCCTTTCCAAGGGGCGAATTTTTGATGAAACACTGCCTTTGCTGCAGGCTGCGGGCATTGAAGTCACAGAAGACCCGGAAAAATCGCGCAGGCTGATTTTGTCGACCAACCAACCCGGTGTGAAGGTGGTGCTGGTGCGTGCGACCGATGTGCCTACCTATGTGCAGTATGGCGGCGCTGATATGGGGGTGGCTGGCAAAGATGTTTTGCTGGAACACGGCGGAGAAGGTTTGTACCAGCCGCTGGACCTTAACATTGCCCGCTGCCGGATGAGTGTGGCAACGCAGGCCGGGTTTGATTACGCCGGCAAGGCCCAACAAGGGGCGCGTATTAGGGTGGCGACCAAATACCCCGCAATTGCGCGTGAGCATTTTGCGCACAAAGGGGTGCATGTGGATATCATCAAGCTGTATGGCTCGATGGAACTGGCCCCGCTGACAGGGCTGGCCGATGCCATTGTGGACTTGGTGTCCACGGGCAATACCTTGCGTGCCAACCATCTGGTGGAAGTGGAAAAAGTCATGGATATTTCATCGCGGCTGGTTGTGAACCAGGCGGCGCTGAAACTCAAGACAGAAAAGGTACGCCATCTCATTGACACATTTGCCAAGGCCTCTTCTCAGGAGGAAAATGAATGAGCACACAACAAGAGCAACTGGTGCGCTGCCTGCGCACAACCGACAGTGATTTTGAAGCGGAATTTGCCAGGCTGCGGCATTGGTCGGCTGAAACCGACAATGCCATTGAGCAGCGCGTAGCCGATATTTTGGCCGATGTGCAAAAACGCGGTGACGCGGCTGTGCTGGAATACACGGAACGTTTTGACGGGTTGAAGGCGGCTTCTATGCAGGCGCTGGAGTTGCACCCGCAGGAGCTGGAAGATGCGTTTAAAACACTGCCGGCCAAACAGCAGGATGCATTGCAGTTTGCCACAGAACGTATCCGGCGCTACCACGAAGCGCAAATGGAAGCTTGCGGACGCAGTTGGCAGTACCGGGATGAAGACGGTACGCTGCTGGGGCAGAAGGTTACCCCGCTGGACCGGGTGGGCGTGTATGTGCCTGGCGGCAAGGCGGCATATCCTTCCAGCGTGCTGATGAATGTGGTGCCCGCGCATGTGGCCGGTGTCAAAGATATTGTGATGGTGGTACCCACCCCGCGCGGTGAAAAAAACGCACTGGTACTGGCTGCTGCCCACGTGGCTGGTGTGACGCGCGGCTATGCCATTGGCGGCGCACAGGCAGTTGGCGCTTTGGCGTATGGTACGCAGCACATTGCCCCGGTAGACAAGATTACCGGGCCGGGCAATGCCTATGTCGCATCAGCCAAGCGGCGGGTGTTTGGCACCGTGGGTATTGACATGATTGCCGGGCCCAGTGAAATTCTGGTGGTGGCTGACGGTTCTACTAACCCTGAGTGGGTGGCGATGGATTTGTTCAGCCAGGCCGAACATGATGAACTGGCACAGTCGATTCTGCTGTGCCCCGATGCGGCGTATATTGAACAGGTGCTTGGGCATCTGGAGCGTTTGCTGCCGGCCATGCCGCGTGCGGAAATTATCCGCAAATCGCTGACAGGCCGTGGCGCGCTGATTCAGACGCGCAGCATGGAAGAGGCGTGTGAAATCTCCAACCGCATTGCACCGGAGCATCTGGAAATTGCGTCGCAAGAGGCCAGTCTCTGGGAGCCTTTGCTCAAACACGCTGGCGCCATATTCATTGGGGCCTATACCAGCGAATCGCTGGGCGACTACTGTGCAGGGCCCAACCATGTGCTGCCAACATCCGGCACAGCGCGTTTTTCGAATCCGCTGGGTGTGTATGACTTTACCAAGCGCAGCAGCCTGATTGAGGTGAGTGCAGATGGTGCTCAGAAAATGGGTGTGGTGGCTGCCGAACTGGCGTACGGCGAAGGCCTGCAGGCGCATGCGCATTCGGCAGAACTGCGGCTTAAAAAGTAAAGCAGCTTGTTACAGAGCCGTAAGCATGGGACGGTGTGGTCTGGCGTGAAATGGAATCAGCCGGGAAAGCAGGCAGGGGAAAGTAAGCCCTGAGCCCGTTATAATGCGGCAAATGATTGAAAAACAACAGATAATAGCATTCCAAGTTGCTGCCAAAGCAGCTTAAATGACACAATTATTATTTCTTATGGTTTATATAACGGTGCTCAGACAAGCACGGCGTGAAAAATGACTCGAACAGCGCAAGTAACCCGCAATACCCGCGAAACCCAGATCCGTGTTGCATTGGATCTGGATGGCAGTGGCCAGTCTGAACTGCATACCGGAATTGGTTTTCTGGATCATATGCTGGATCAAGTGGCTCGCCATGGTCTGATTGATCTGGAAGTACAGGCACAGGGTGACCTGCATATTGATGGACACCATACGGTAGAGGATATTGGCATTACACTGGGGCAGGCGGTTGCGCAGGCGGTGGGCGATAAAAAGGGCATTTGCCGTTATGGCCATGCTTACGTTCCTCTGGATGAAGCGCTTTCGCGCGTTGTGATTGATTTCTCCGGCCGTCCGGGGCTGGTGATGGATGTGCTTTTTACCGCGCCGGTGATCGGTACGCTGGATACGCAGTTGATCGCGGAGTTTTTCCATGGTTTTGTGAACCATGCCAATGTCACGCTGCACATTGACAATCTGCGGGGCGAGAATGCGCACCACCAGTGTGAATCTGTGTTTAAGGCATTTGCGCGTGCCATGCGTATGGCACTGACGCCTGATATGCGTATGCAGGGCGTTATTCCTTCGACCAAGGGGGCTCTGTAAGCCTGCCTGATCCATTCCACTCATGATTTGTAAAATGAGACTTCCATGCCTAACTGCCTGATGATTCTGCCGGTATGAGAACTGTTGCCATCATTGATTATGAAATGGGGAACCTGCGCTCGGTCGCACAGGCTGTGCTGCATGTAGCTGCTGGCGAAAACGTGCAGGTTATTACAACAGATGATCCGGAGCAGGTCAGGAAGGCAGAGCGCATTGTGCTGCCGGGCCAGGGGGCTATGCCTGACTGTATGCACAAGCTGCAGGATGCCGGGCTGCAGGAGGCGGTGCTGGAAGCCGCACGGAACAAGCCTTTGTTTGGTGTGTGTGTGGGCATGCAGATGCTGCTGGATGGCAGCGAAGAAGGGGGTTATACACCTTCTCTGGGGCTGATTGCCGGCACTGTGAAAAAGTTTGAGCTGGACGGGCAGTTGCAGGAGGATGGCAGCCGCTACAAGGTACCGCAAATGGGCTGGAATCAGGTCAGGCAGACCTGTGCGCATCCTCTGTGGCAGGCGGTACCGGATGATTCCTGGTTTTATTTTGTGCACAGCTACTATGCCCGACCACACGATGCCCGGCACAGCGCAGGCGAAACGGATTATGGACAGCCGTTTACTTCCGTGATTGCACAGGACAATATTTTTGCCACGCAGTTTCATCCGGAAAAAAGTGCCGAGATGGGGTTGCAGCTTTATCGTAACTTTTTACACTGGGCCCCCTGAGCGGGGGTATTTTCTCACTTAACCAACTTCACTGATACCGAACCATCATGCTTCTGATTCCAGCTATCGACCTGAAAGACGGTCATTGTGTACGCTTGCAGCAGGGTGATATGAATGCCGCAACAACGTTTTCTGAAGAGCCGGCGGCCATGGCCGCACACTGGTTGAACCAGGGAGCCAGGCGTTTGCATCTGGTTGATCTCAACGGCGCTTTTGCCGGCAAGCCGGTCAATGGCAAGGCGATCAAGGCCATTCTCAAAGAGGTGGGTGGAGAGATTCCGGTGCAGATCGGGGGCGGTATTCGCTCGCTGGACACGATTGAGTTTTATGTGGACGCCGGTATTTCCTATGTGATTATCGGTACGGCAGCCATTAAAAACCCGGGTTTTCTGCAGGACGCCTGCAGCGCTTTTGGCGGACATGTCATCGTTGGGCTGGATGCTCGCGAGGGTATGGTTGCAACCGACGGCTGGAGCAAGCTGACCAAGCACAGCGCCATTGATCTGGCACGCCGGTTTGAGGATTACGGTGTGGAAAGCATCATATACACCGATATCGGACGCGATGGCATGCTCACCGGCATCAATATTGAAGCCACTGTGCAGTTGGCTCAGGCGGTTTCCATTCCGGTGATTGCTTCGGGAGGGCTGAGCTCCATGGCCGATATTGAAAAGCTGTGCGAAGTACAGGATGAAGGGATTGAAGGCGTTATCTGCGGGCGGGCGATTTATTCGGGCGATCTGGATTTTGCCGCGGCCCAGGATCTGGCCGATGAGTACGATGATGTGGATGAAGCAGATGACGCGTAAAGTGGAGTACCCGGCGTGCTGATGCGGAGGAAACAGGCTTTTTATATACATTGGGGCTGCCATGCTGGCTAAACGCATTATTCCTTGTCTTGATGTGACCGGCGGGCGGGTGGTCAAGGGCATTAATTTCGTTGGGCTGCAGGACGCTGGCGATCCGGTGGAAATTGCGGCCCGCTATAACGAACAGGGCGCCGACGAACTGACTTTTCTGGATATTACGGCCACCAGTGATGACCGTGGCATGATTCTGGAGATGATCGAGGCGGTGGCTTCGCAGGTGTTTATTCCACTGACAGTGGGCGGTGGCGTGCGAACCGTGGCTGATGTGCGCCGGCTGCTGAATTCGGGGGCCGATAAGGTCAGCTTTAATTCTGCTGCAATTGCCAACCCGGATGTGATCAAGGAAACCTCCGACAAATACGGCTCCCAGTGCATTGTCGTGGCCATAGACGCCAAGCGCCGCCAGGGGGAGGATCTGGCGGCCCGTGGCCCGGGTTGGGACATCTATACACATGGCGGGCGTAAAAATGCGCAGATTGATGCGCTGGAATGGGCGCGCCGGATGAATGCGTATGGTGCCGGAGAGATTTTGCTGACCAGCATGAACAAGGACGGCACCAAAAGCGGGTTTGACCTGGAGCTGACCGCAGCGGTCAGTGATGCCGTCAGCATTCCCGTCATTGCCTCTGGCGGTGTCGGAACGCTGGAGCACATGGTCGACGGCATTCAAAAAGGCAAAGCAGATGCCGTGCTGGCTGCCAGTATTTTCCACTACGGAGAATATACGGTGCGCCAGGCCAAGGAATATATGGCAAGCCGGGGTATCCCGGTACGGCTTTAATATATCTCACAACACCATATAGAGTTGCCCATCATTTGTAAATAAGCCAGCGTGTATTGAAATACCAGGCTTATGGGGCAGGCCGTTTACAATAGTGCCATGGAACAAACAGATCAGACATGGTTAGATGCAGTCAAATGGGATGAGCATGGACTTATCCCGGTGATTGCGCAGGAAGCTGGCAGCAATGACGTACTGATGTTCGCGTTCATGAACCGGGAGGCGTTGCAGCGTACAGTGATTTTGGGACAGGCTGTTTACTGGAGCCGCTCACGCAAAAGACTCTGGCATAAAGGCGAGGAGTCAGGCCACTTTCAGCAGGTGCATGAAATCCGGCTGGATTGTGATAACGATGTGATTTTGCTGAAAGTGACCCAGTTGGGGCATGAGCCCGGCATTGCCTGCCATACAGGGCGGCACAGTTGTTTTTTCAAAAAATTGGAAAACGGGCGCTGGAAAGAGGTCGATCCTGTGTTGCAGGACCCGGCCGCAATTTATCAGAACAAAAGGGGCTGAAATGAAACTGGCAGAAGCTCTGTTGTTACGCGCCGAGTATCAGCAGAAAATTGTGAATTTGCAGGGACGTCTGGCACAGAACCTCAAGGTACAGGAAGGTGAGCAGCCACATGAAGACCCTGAGCAACTGCTGCAGGAACTGCTTTCGTTGAATGATAAGCTGGTTGAGCTGATTAAAAAGGTCAATCTGGCCAATATGCAAACGCCATTTGACGAGCGCAGAACATTGGCAGATGCTTTGGTTGAGCGGGAAATTCTGGCTAAAAAGAGGCAGATATTGACAACTGCCGTTAGCAATGCCAATCAACGGGATTATCGGTTGACGCATGCCGAAGTGAAGCTGGTGGTGACGGTGGATATTGCCCGGTTGCAAAAGCAGATTGATCAGTTATCGAAAGAGTTCAGAGAGCTTGACACGGCGATTCAGGCAAGGAACTGGACAGTGGATCTTGAATAGCTTTGACGCAGAGTTAAAGCGTGTAGCCAGAAGAGTAAAAGCGGGTATATTCAACTTAGAGCTTTTTAAAGTTCAACAGTAGTCTTGGAAGCAGGCGTTTTGATAACATCTCAGGCCCAGTACAAGTCACAGTTGTACGATTAAAATTTGACACATTATGACCACATACCGGTTTATTCTGACGGTGAGGGCTGGGTTTGGGGATTTTGAGTTCACTGTCATGAAATATTCATCTGGATATGCGATAAAGCATATGGATATCTTAAAAATACAGGAAACAGGTTATGTCTGGAAATGATATTCTTGAGCGCCTGGCGGCGGTGATTGAAACACGCAAGCCTGCACAGGGCGGAGACCCGGAAACCTCTTACGTGGCAAGGCTGTTTGCCAAGGGGGAAGATGCGATTTTGAAGAAGGTCGGTGAAGAGGCCACTGAAACCGTCATGGCAGGTAAGGACGGAGACCCTCAGAAGATTGTTTATGAAATGGCTGATTTGTGGTTTCATTGTTTGGTGGCATTGGCAAATTATGATTTATCGCCTGCCGATGTTTTGAATGAAATGGCACGACGGGAAGGGATGTCCGGCTTGGAGGAATTTGCCATGCGCAAAGTGAAGCAGCGCGAGGCAGGGCAGATCTGAAACAGGGGTACTCGGGCACAGGTGGCGGTTTAACCTTTTGACGTCCGGCAAAGTTAAAATAGCATATAGTCGCTATGATGGAATTTCCTGACAGGAGAAATGTGCATGCAGCATGATCATGACCCGGACTGTATTTTTTGCAAAATTGTGGCTGGCGATATTCCCAGCAAAAAAGTGTATGAGGATGATGATCTGCTGGCTTTTCATGACATCAGCCCATGGGCGCCGATCCATCTTTTGATCATTCCCAAAACCCATATCCCTTCGATGGCACAGGTTCAGCCGAAGCATGCGCCGTTGCTGGGGCGGATGATGGTTTTGGCACCGCAGCTGGCCAAAGAGCAGGGGTGTGAGCCTTTTCCAGAAGGCGGATTCAGGCTGGTGGTGAATACCGGGGATGAAAGCGGGCAGGAAGTGCATCACCTGCATTTGCATGTGGTGGGCGGGCCGCATCCATGGAAGCAGATTTTGTAAGAATATGGTCGTGACAGGGGCGCTGTACGGGCGTAACCCACGCAGAGACGATACGTTGTATATTTATAGTGCTAGAGACAGAATTGCGGGAGTAGTATATGGGTTCATTTAGTATTTGGCATTGGCTGATTGTGCTGCTGATTGTGGTACTGGTTTTTGGTACCAAAAAAATCAAGAACATCGGCCAGGATTTGGGCAGTGCTGTTAAGGGTTTCAAAGACGGCATGAAAGATGGTACCACTGCTGAAGAGCAGGCTGCACAACAACAGCAACAGGTCACCGTGGATAAAGCGGCTTCGGCAGTTGACGCAGGCAAAACCATTGATGTGCAGGCCAAAGACAACCAGGACAACAAGGGCTGATGACAGCAGTCTGGAGCCGGGCGAGACGTTTTGCCTTTAAGCTGCGGGCAGGATTTGTGCTGAAATGATAGATATTGGATTATCCAAGCTGATGCTTATCGGTGTAGTGGCTCTGGTGGTCATTGGGCCGGAGAAGCTGCCGCGCGTGGCGCGTACGGCTGGGACATTGCTTGGGCGTGCTCAGCGCTATGTCAATGATGTCAAGGCAGAGGTCAGCCAGCAAATGGATATAGATGAGCTGAAGCGGGTTAAAACGCACATTGAGGATGCGGCCCGGAATGTGGAATCTACGGTATCCAAAAATCTGCACGAAACCAGTCAGGAGATTAATGCCACCTGGAAAGGCGATGATGCAACGGCCGGTTCTGCTTTGTCTGCGGACGCTGCAGGGCTTCCCCCGGCGATCAGCGACAACGAAAAACTGCCTACCGTAGTACAAACACCTTCAGTGTTGCAGTTGCATGCACAGGAGAAACTGCGTGAGCAGAATCGTCAGGCACAAAAGCAGAAAAAGGCTGATGAAGGGTCGCTGCAGAAAAACTGGCGTGCGCAACGTTATGCCATGCCCTTGTGGTACCGGCGGCGCACGCGGATGCGGTGTTCGTTACGCTCCAGCGCGGCAAGGCATGCCAGACAGTCGCATTAGCGATGCGGGTTTGTCGGATGCGGGGCAAAGTCAAAGTGGCATTTGCATGATGAGGTCTCAAATCTGTTCGATAATGGTGCCGTAGCAGGCAATTGGCCGCTTTTGAAGAAATACATGAGTTCAACACCTTCTCCCAACAATCAGGATGACGAACTGGCTGGTACAGAACAGCCGTTTATGGAGCACCTGATTGAACTGCGCACCCGGCTGATTCGTGCGGTATTGTCGATTGCTGTGGTGGCGATTGCATTGGCCATCTGGCCGGGAGCCAATCAACTGTTTGACTGGCTGGCTTGGCCACTGGTGTCGCATTTGCCCAATGGCGAAAAGATGATTGCCATTGGCGTTATTTCCCCTTTCATGACACCCCTTAAAGTTATGCTGATGACCGCACTGGTTATTGCATTGCCTGTTGTGCTGTATCAGGTATGGGCTTTTGTGGCCCCTGGGTTATACCGCAGTGAAAAACGGCTGGTGCTGCCGTTGGTTATCTCCAGTACATTGCTGTTTTTCCTAGGCATGGCGTTTTGTTACTTCTTTGTTTTTGGCAAAGTGTTTACATTTATTTTGCATTTTGCCCCGCAAAGTATTACTTATGCGCCGGATATCGACCAGTATTTGAGCTTTGCATTGACGCTGTTTCTGGCTTTTGGCATTGCGTTTGAGGTGCCTATCGTGGTCGTGGTGCTGGTGAGTCTGGGCGTGGTTTCGGTGGAAAAGCTCAAGGAAGTGCGTGGCTACGTGATTGTGTCTTCTTTTATCGTTGCCGCGATTGTGACGCCGCCAGACGTCATCTCACAATTGTTACTGGCAATTCCGATGTGTTTGCTGTATGAGATCGGAATATGGGTATCCAAGCTGGCCCGCACCAAATCTGTTGATGAGCAAAGTGCTCCAGAGCGTTCAGAAAAAGAGTCTGCATGAGCGTATAAGCATGGCGTAAGCGCTCTGCCACGCTTTTCAGCGTGAGGACGAACATGGAGCGCTTAGCGGTTGGATGGGACCGCAGTGGGGCGGGTGCCAGGTACAACGGTAAGAAATACTTCCTGATCGCCGCGTTGTACGGTGATTGGGGTTTTTTCTCCGGGGGTTAAGGAGGCTACCGCATTAAGCAACTGGGGCGTGTTGCTGATTTGCCGCGTACCCAGGCGTCGCACAATGTCTCCCGGGCGTATGCCCGCGATTGAAGCCGGGCTGCCATCCAGCACACCGGTTACCAGCACACCAGAATCGACTGGAGAGCGCATGACATGCAGCAACTCCGGGGTCAGGTCACGTGGTTCAATGCCGATCCAGCCGCGTACCACTTTGCCATGTTCCAGCAGGCTTTCCATGACCAGTTTGGCGGTAGAGGAGGGAATGGCAAAACCTATGCCTTGAGAGCCGCCGGTGCGGGAATAAATGGCTGTGTTGATGCCGATCAGTTCGCCGCTGGTATTGATGAGCGCTCCGCCGGAATTGCCGGGGTTGATGGCAGCATCGGTTTGAATGAAGTTCTCAAATGTGTTCAGTCCAATGCGGTTGCGCCCGACAGCGCTGATAATGCCGGAGGTCACGGTCTGGCCGACACCAAAGGGGTTACCGATGGCCAGTACCACATCGCCAACATGGGTCTGGTCAGAGTCGCCAAGGATGATCACCGGAAGGTTGTCCAGATCAATTTTCAGCAAGGCCAGGTCGGTTTCCGGATCGGTTCCGATGACTGTTGCGGTGGCTTGCCTGCCATCGGTGAGTGCGACCCGGATTTCGTCGGCCGAAGCGACCACATGGTTGTTGGTCAGAATATAGCCATCAGCACTGACAACCACTCCTGATCCGAGTCCTTCCTGTGAAGGGCGGGTATCCGGATTGCCGAAATAATAGCGGTACCACATGTCTTCACGGCTGCCAAAACGGTTCAGCGTTTTGCTGGTGCTGATGCTGACAACCGCAGGTACGGCGCGGCTGGCGGCAATGGCGTAACTGTCAGGAGCGGCAGGGGCGGTGTTAGATGTGTCTTCTGATGCATCTGTGGAAGGGGCAACAAACGAAATCGGTGTGATCAGCCGGGGATTATTGGCAGCGTTGACTGGAGAGCGCGACATCCATTCCGGTTTCAACGTGGCGACAACAAAAAATATAGCCACTAAAATGGTGACAGACTGAGCGAAAATGAGCCAGGTTTTATGCATAAGGGGCAGTACGATGGTACATCGCAATGAGCTGACAGCTTATATGGATACATTGCTTGAAATTGAGCGATTTAAGGATTATGGCCCCAATGGGCTGCAGGTTGAAGGCCGGGCGCAGATAAACAGAGTTGTCTGCGGTGTTACTGCATCGCTGGCGCTGATTGAACAGGCAATTGCAGCGCAGGCAGATGCTGTCATTGTGCATCACGGGTTGTTCTGGCGCGGGCAGGATGGCCGTATCGTTGGCTGGATGAAGCAGCGGTTACAACGCCTTCTGGTGAACGACGTGAGCCTGTACGCCTACCATTTGCCTTTGGATGCAGCACCGGTACTCGGAAATAATGCGGTACTGGGGCAACGCCTGGGATTGAAGGTCAATGAATACATTGGTGATCAGGGCCTGATTGCACTGGGTGAGCCTGACGGAGGGGTGTCTTGGACACTGGAAGAGATACAGCAAAAAGTTGCGCAGACATTGCAGCGTGACCCTTTGGTGATTGCAGGGGACGGCAGGCCGCTGAAACGCATTGCCTGGTGCTCAGGCGGCGCGCAAGGTTATTTTGAAACCGCGATTGCAGCAGGTGCCGATGTGTATCTGACCGGAGAAATTTCTGAGCCACAAATGCATTATGCGCGTGAAACCGGGGTCGCGTTTCTGGCCTGTGGGCACCATGCAACCGAGCGCTATGGCATTCAGGCGCTGGCACAGAATGTATCCGATCATTTCGGTATTGAGTGCCAGTATATTGAGGTGGATAATCCGGCCTGAGTCCATGTGCTGAAACGCCGTGTATGGCAGTTTGATCAAACGGAAAATGCAGGGGCAAAAGTAAAAAAGCCATATCCCCGAAAGGATATGGCTATCAGAATAACCCCCACTTAAGGAGTTGTATGGAATCTCAAATAGGTTTCACCTCCGGTATAGATACCTGCAATTCAGTGCCCATTTTCTGAAGCGCCTGCCAGGAGGCATCATCTAGCACGATGGTTTGCGAGTTTTTGGCTTTGTTGGCCGCCTCATATTCACCCGGATACTGTACACCGCTTGAGCCGGGCTGCGGCGGGCAGCTCTTCAGATACTCGACGAAAGTTTCCGCTTCGCTTGCCGCCCATGCCTGTGTGGCAAACCGGTCAATGTTGACGATCAGAGCAAATATGTTGTTGACAGCCATGCCTTTGGTGCCATGGTTCGCTTTATGAATCGTGCCACCACCTGAAAGAATGCCGGCGAACAATTCAACCGCTACCCCAAGCCCGTAGCCTTTGTGCGCACCGAAGGTGAGCAATGCACCCGGCGGGTCTTGCAACATGACATTGGGGTCTGTGGTTGGATTGCCTTGCGCATCAATCAGGGCATCAGGCGGAGCCTGTTTGCCCTGGGCTGCCAGTACCCGCGCTTTATTGAGCGCGATGGCACTGGTCGCCAGATCCAGCAGGAAGGGTGGTCTACCGTTGGGCATCGGCCAGGCAAAGCACACCGGGTTGGTTGTCAACCGGGCTTTTGCTCCGCCAAAAGGTGCCACAGTAGGTTTGCGTTTCACAATATTGGTAAAAGCCAATAAAGCCATGCCTGCCTTGGTGACCATTTCACCATAAAAGCCGGTGCGGCCAATATGGTGCGCATAGCGCAGCGTCAGCGCACAGATACTGAATTCGTGTGCCTGTGCAATGGCGTTTTGAAATGCCACTTTGGCGGCATGCTGACCAAACCCCAGGTGTGCGTCGTACCCCAGTGAAGCGGTACGGTCACGTATGCATTCCAGAGGGGCATCTGCTTTGAGCGTGCCCATCTTTAATGCATTCTGATAGCTTGGCAGGATGGAAATACCATGACTGGCATAACCTACTCTATCCGATTCAACCAGATGTTCTGCCACATCATATGCGACATTTTCTGGTACGCCCTGCGCCATCAGCAGGCTTTTTGCCATGCTGAGCGCAGTACCGATGTCCAGTTGGATACTCATTTTTTTAGATCCATCCCAACAGCGGCCAGTAGGTTTTCGCCAGGATCAGCATCAGCACGTAGCCGATGATGGTCAGAGGAATACCGACTTTGGCGAATTCACGTGCATTGAATGTTTCCGTACCGAGTGCCACCATGTTTTGCGGCGCATTGATTGGCAGGATGAAGCCGTAGCTCACCACGAAGCCAAGCAACATGCTCAGACCCAACTGGATTTGTGGGGTCAGCGCGGTGTTGGTGTTACCAATGGTGTGAAGCATCGCGATCATGATGGGCATGAACAGCGCGCACAAAGCGGTTGCACTGGCAAAGCCCAAGTGAATTACGATCAGGAACAATGCAAGGATGGCGAAAATCATGAACGGGGTCATGGTGGTCAAACCTGCGCCGAAAACGACGAGGTCACCCAGCCAGCGGCCGGCACCTGTTGTGAGCATGGCTCCACCCAGACTGATACCGACCCCAAACACGAGGATGGTACCCCAGGGAGCGCGTTTTTGCACTTCTTTCCAGTTGATCACGCCAATGCCGGGCAGCATCATGATTGCTAGGCCGAAAGTGGTGGATGTGGTGGTGTCAATCCTGTGTAGCTTGCCGCCGGTTGCCCAGAATGCGAGCAGTACGCAGGTAATAATGAACAGACGCAACTGGGGGCCTGGGATAGGACCGAGGTCTTTGAGCTCTTTGGCAACTGCTTCTTTACCGCCAGGAATGTTGTCTGCTTCAGGCGGCATCAGTTTGATGATGACGAAGAACAGCACAATAGACATCAGAACAGACCATGGGCCACCAGCAATAAGCCAGTCAATCCATGAGATAGCAGAGATGTCTATACCAGCAGCCTGGAACGGCTGAATAATCAGTTTGTCCATGAAGCCCACGGTGTTCAGGTTCTGTGCTGCGGCAGTTTGAATACCAACGTTCCATACGCTGGTTGCCTGTGCAACCATGATCATGATACCTACGGCAATACGGGAGCGTTTGTCAACCCCGTAAGCAGCCACAATACCGCTCATGATCGGGATAATACAGGCCACACGTGCTGTTGCACTGGGAACAAACAAGCTGAGCACGATGGTCACAACGATCACACCAACCAGAATGCGTTTGGTACTGGTACCAATGGTATTCAAAATAATCAGCGCGATACGGCGATCCAGTCCGGTGAAAGTCATGGCTGCAGCCAGGAAAGTGGCCCCTGCAACCAGTGCCCATGCACTGCTTGAGAATCCTGTCAATGCCAGACCAATAGCTTTGCCGGTGCCCATCATGGTGGTGGCAGCCGGGTTGGCCTCTGTGGGCGCTGGAACCGGTGCGAAACCGACTAAAAGCGCAATCAAGGCGATGATCATAATTGAGCTGACTTCATACGAAACCGATTCAGTCAGCCACACAATCACCGCAAATGCCAAGATGGCCAGCATGAACTTACCTTGCATGGTAAGGCCTGCCATTTGTATGCCTTCCCCTTGAAGTACATAGCCGTCAATTGGTAGAAACATGACGACAACCATCGCAATAAGGCCAACAATCAATCCAATGGGAATCGGGAATTTGGATTGAGTGCCGGGTGCAGCATTAGTTGCTCCCATAACAAACTCCTATAAAAATAATATGCGGTTTAAATATAAGGGTAAACACCTACGAAGTTATTGATGGATCGCAAGGTATTTCCCAATCGTGTTCGCATGATGAGCACGAAATTGCATGTCTAGTATCCTGCGAATGCCACAAAAAGCATACATCCGGGGTGTTTGTCCCCTATTAGATCAAGGGCTTGATCAATGGTGTTATAAAGGCAGGGTGCAAGCTGGGTTGAGAACGGCATAAAAAGTGTGTGCACTGCATAAACCGTGTTCCAATGCGGGTTTCCCCATGAAGGCGGGGGCTTTTACAATCAAAAATTTTTGCATTGCAGCAAATGGTTTGAGAGGAAAAATTTTTACTCTGGCGTGGTTGATTTCAACGAATACACGACTAAAATGGACAGTGGGTAAAAATCTCCAGAGATGAGGCTGTTGCATATATCAAACAAAAAGACAGTCCTGAAGACAGCATTTTCTCTGCCCAAAAATGAGGCAGGGGCTTGAAATTGGGTGCCACAAAATAGTAAGGTAGAGGCCTTGTGCAAAAATCCGGTGGATTTTGCGCTGTTTTTACATCTTTAACGCTTAATTTGGAGCCCCCACTATGATGGTGCTTTATTCAGGGACAACCTGCCCTTATTCACATCGTTGCCGTTTTGTTTTATTTGAAAAAGGCATGGATTTTGAAATACGCGATGTGGATCTGTTCAACAAGCCTGAAGACATCGCATTGATGAATCCCTATGGGCAGGTGCCGATTTTGGTCGAGCGGGATCTGATCTTGTACGAATCCAACATCATCAACGAGTATATTGATGAGCGCTTTCCCCATCCGCAGTTGATGCCGGGCGATCCGGTAGCGAGGGCTCGGGTACGTTTGTTTTTGCTGAACTTTGAAAAAGAGCTGTTTACCCATGTCAGCTTGATTGAAGGGTGTGACGGATCCAAGTC
Organism: Saezia sanguinis; assembly: GCF_963921665.1. Lineage (NCBI taxonomy): Bacteria > Pseudomonadati > Pseudomonadota > Betaproteobacteria > Burkholderiales > Saeziaceae > Saezia > Saezia sanguinis. The sequence continues at coordinate 13,844 of NZ_CAWUGC010000014.1, read as the reverse complement.
GGGCGAAAAAACACTGGAGTCATCGCGCACGCAGATCCGTGACAGACTGACACAACTGGCGCCGATATTTGTGAAAAACAAATACATGCTGGGCGAAGAGTTTTCCATGCTGGATGTTTCCATTGCACCACTGCTGTGGCGTCTGGACTATTACGGTATTGACCTGTCGAGAAATGCCGCACCGCTGCTGAAATATGCGGAGCGTATTTTCTCCCGTCCGGCATTCATTGAAGCACTGACGCCTTCTGAAAAAGTCATGCGCAAATAAGCAAGGGACACTATGTACTTGGATAATACCGATACAGCATCGCGGAGCAGCGGGGTATGAGCCAGTTGGAATCGAGTTCTACACGCCCTTATCTGATTCGTGCCATATATGAATGGTGCACCGATAACGGATACACGCCTCACCTTGCGGTGGTGGTGGACCAGACCGTGCAGGTACCGCTGGAATATGTGAACAATGGTGAAATTGTTCTCAATGTCGGGTTTGATGCCACGTCCGGTCTGGACATGGGCAATGACTACATTCGCTTTCAGGCCAGGTTTGCCGGGGTGGTGCGCGAGATTATCGTGCCGGTAGACCATGTGATCGCTATCTATGCACGGGAAAACGGGCAGGGCATGGCATTTCCACCACCTGTTATAGCCGGGGAGCCGTTATCAGATATGGTGGATGGCAGCGTGCTGCTTTCAGAGCGTGACATGCAGGGCAGCATTGCCGGGCGCGACAGCGCCCCGGCGCTGCATCTGATAGAAGACGAAGCCAGCACGGATGACGAGCCACCAGAGCCGCCTTCCACAACGCCCGAGAGTGGGGGTAAATCGAAAAAACCTGCACTGCGGATAGTGAAATAGGCTATAATCACCTTTTTTAAAAATCCAGTGCCGGTTTAGCTCAGTTGGTAGAGCACCCGCCTTGTAAGCGGAAGGTCGTCAGTTCAAGTCCGACAACCGGCACCAGATAACCAATTATTAAGCAGCCTTGAAGGCTGCTTTTTTATTGGCCTGCTGTCAAAGGGCTAATCCAGTTGCTATGGTTTTGTCTACGGGTATCAACAGCCGTATGCGCTATAGCAGCCGGCATGTCTGAACATGTGGCCGGGTGGCGGGTTGTCAGATAAGAAAAGGCACAGATAGGTTTCGTTATAGCTGTCAAACTTCACAATCAGGTCAGGACGGCCGTCGCGGTTAAGGTCTGCGATCCACAGCGCTGCGATGCTGCGTGTGGTTTCGTCTTCGGGGGATGTGTTGAGCGGTGGTGATGTCTGGCCGGTGCTCAGGTTGGTGATGGTGAGGGTGTCGCTGGGATAAACGTCATTGCTGCTGTCATAACGCTCCAGTTGCAGGCGGTACGTGGTGCCGGCCATTTCAATGTCGTATTCAAATACGGCGTGAAAGTTGTTCGGGGGTGGGTCGCTGCGCGGAGGCGTCCAGCTTGCGACTTCAGGAGCCTCAATCGGGCCGGCGATGAGGCTGTGGTCGCGCAGCAGCACCAGGGCATCAGGCACGGTCGTGCTTGAGATGAGGTGGCCGACGGTGGCACCGTTGACGTCTTCGCCTTCCAGGGGAGCTTCTTTAATCTGGATGGCTGTTTCGTGCAGTTCCCATACGTCATTGCGATAGGTCAGCGCCATCCAGCCGAGGCCTGCATGAGTTGGAATATCTGATGTGCTGGAATAGGGCGCGTACCTGTCGTTTTCTGGATAGGTGTATTGTTGTAAAGCGGGGAAAGACTGGCCGTTAGGAACCACGATGACATGCTGGCCGTATGTGTCAGCGGAGTTCTGTGTTTCTGTTTCGTTTGTTTGTGCATGAGCGCACAGCATTGTGCCTGCTACAGCCAAAGTCCAGATGCATTTGCCGATAGTGTGTGTTGTCATGTGCATAGTGTATAAAAAATAGTCTTGTTGTGTTTTTAAGTTGCCGGGGTCTTTATGGGGGGCAGGCAAACGGGATGTGCGGCTGTGTGCTGCTGATCTGTTTTACAGATGTGCTGAGAAGTATGTGCCAATGGCTTGTGTAAAAGCCTGCATGTGGCCAGGGAAGCGTCCGTTTGTAAAACCCAGGTGTCCACCGTTTTGGGGAAACCAGCAGGTCAGGTATTTATTGTGCAGGGCTTGTGGCAGGCAGTCTTGCGGAATAAACGGGTCGTTACGGGTGTTCAGAATGAGCGCAGGGATGCAGATTTGATCAAGTCTGGATTTGACCGAACTGCGGGTCCAGTAGTCAAGGTTGCTTTTGAAACCGTGTACCGGTGCGGTAAATGCGGCATCAAATTCAGCAAATGATTTTGCTTGTAAGGTGGCTTGCATATCGAACAGGCCGGGGTATTGTCTGTGTTTAATGACCACTTTTTTCTTCATGCTGCGCAAAAACATGCCGGTGTAAGCCCACCGGCAAAACCCACGATCCATGTTCACCGCATTGGCTACCAGGTCCAGCGGCGTGCAAACACTGGCAATGGCGTTAACGGTCTGCTGTGCCTGCGTTTGGGCCTCCTGTGCCCAGCGCACCAGGGCATTTCCTCCCAGCGAAGATCCCATGGCAAATACAGGGCCAGGATGGCGCTTTCGCATACGCTGCAAAATCCAGTCAATTTCGCTGTAGTCTCCCATGTGGTAAAAACGCGGGGCGCGGTTGATTTCGCCAGAGCAGCTTCTGAAATGCGGCACGGCATAGTCCCAGTTGTGTTGCGCACACCAATCTGCCATGGCGAGCGCATAGTGGCTTTGAGAGGAGCCTTCCAGGCCATGAAAGGCAACCAGTAACGGCCTGTGGCTATTTGCGGTATTGGCGGCGTTGGCAGTATTGGGGTTGTCTGTGTCTGTATCGAGCCAGTCAATGTCGATGAAGTCCTGATCCGGGGTGAGCCAGCGTTCGCGCCGATAAGTTGGATGGGTACCTGAGCAGGGCTTGGCGTACAGGGCGGTCCAGATAGTCTGTGCATGGCCGGCCCATGAGCCTGAACCGCGCAGCCACCAGGGCGGTGCAGGTAACAACGGTGTGCTTGAACTTGAAGGCAAGGTATGGCGCCTCTGGTCAGCGGGTGGAAGATGAATGGGTGGCATTGCCTTGCTGCAGAATTTCTGTCTGATAAAGCGCTATTTTATGGTCCAGATTATCCATATGAGCCTGCCATGAAAGAAGTGTTTGCTGAATGTGAGCACGGTGCTCTTGCAGCATTTGCATTCTTTGTTTGAGAGTCGATGCTCCCTGTGCGCGCAACTGCGCATACCGCTGTATGCTTTTGATCGGCATGCCTGTATCTTTCAGGCGTTTGATGAATTCAACCCAGGCTACATCCTGCTGGGTATAGACACGTCTGCCATTGTGCTGGCGTACAGGGCGCAGCAATTGTTCTTTTTCGTAGTAACGCAGCGTATAGGCACTGATGCCGGTTTTGCTGGAAAAGGCGCCAATAGAGTAAGTCATTTTGGTGATGAAGCCATAAAAAGTGCTTGACTTAGAGTTCACTCTACATTTTACAGTTTGTCCATTCTTCATACAAATGGGAGTTTTGAAATGGATAACAAGCGCTATGAAAATGGTCTGGCCAGATTGGCTGAGGTGGATGGTCAGGCCGGGGAACATGTCATTCAATCATTGCAGCATGTTGCGCCGGATCTGGGGCGTTACATCATTGAATTTGCATTTGGTGATATTTACAGGCGCCCTCTGTTGACGCTGGAGGAACGGGAAATTATCACCTTGAGCAGCCTGCTGACCGCCGGAGGGTGTGAAGCCCAATTGGATGTGCATATTCAGGCGGCACTGAATGTGGGTATCAGCCGGGAGAAGGTGATTGAAGTATTTATGCAGTGCATTCCTTATACCGGGTTTCCCAGGGTTCTGAATGCGGTTCATGTGGCTAAGCAGGTATTTGCCCGGCAGGCAGCAGAAGCATAACCATAACCATAACCAGTGAGGAACTGCGCCTGTGCGGGTGTGAGTCCCTGTGCAGGGCAAGCAGGTAGGTGCGCGGACATGCTGCACTTCATGCCCATGCGTTGCAGAACAGGGGGATGGATGTGTAAAAAGTTTACTGTCACAAAAATAAACGCCTGTAATCAAGGTTGTCAGGCAACGCTTGGTTTCAGGCGGGTATCAGAAATCAGTAAGTAGTTGAGCTGATCAGGAGAAGATTTTCCCGATGAGTTCCTGTATTTTGTCCTGGTCAATATGGGTAACCTGCTCGGGGGTCTGGCCTTCCGGCGTCAGGGCATTCACCAGCTTGGGCAGGCCTTTGGCCAGCAGGGTGTCAAACAGTTCAGCGTCAACACCAGATTTTTCTGCCAGGTTTTTAATCAGGTCGGTTCCAATAACCTGATGCAACTGGTCTTCGGTAATCGGCAGGTTATCCTCTTGTCCGACCCAGGATGCAATCAGTTTGCTCAAGCCGTTTGCCTGAAATTTCTGCACCAGACCGGGCAAGCCGCCAACCTGGTCAAAGAACTGGCTGATCATGCCTGAGAGTTTGTTTTGCAAGTCGGAGTTGTCTTTCAATAAAGTGCTGGCAGCGGCACTGATGACAGAATCAAGTAAGCCCATTTGGTACTCTCCAATGCGGGTAGGGAATCAAATTTTAGCTAAGTTTACCGCAAACGGTCTCCTTTATTCATGCGTGCCGGCTTTTTCTCTGACAGGTGCACGGTTGATGACATGCTGCGACAATAGGACACCATGGAAAAACAGAATTCAGCCTTCCCGTCTGGTTACGATGATACTTTTTTGCGTGCATTGCGCCGTGAAGCCACCGACTACACGCCTGTATGGCTGATGCGGCAAGCCGGGCGTTATCTGCCGGAGTATCTGGCCACGCGCCAGAAAGCCGGAAGTTTCATGGGGCTGGCAACCAATCCGGACCTGGCAACCGAAGTGACGCTGCAGCCGCTGGAGCGTTTCGGGCTGGATGCGGCTATTTTGTTTTCGGATATTCTGACGGTGCCCGACGCGATGGGGCTGGGGCTGAGTTTTGCCCCGGGAGAAGGGCCGCGTTTTGCCCACCCGGTTCAAAGTGAAAAAGAGGTGGCTGCACTGCAGGTGCCTGATATGGCCAAACTGGACTATGTTTTTGCTGCGGTTAGGCAGATCCGTACCGCGCTGGCGTCAATGAGCCGGCCGGTGCCTCTGATTGGTTTTTCCGGCAGTCCCTGGACGCTGGCCTGTTATATGGTGGAAGGAGGCAGTTCCTCTGATTATCACCGTGTTAAGAACATGCTGTACTCCCGTCCTGACCTGTTGCAGCGGATTCTGGATGTCAATGCCCAGGCCGTGGCGGCCTATCTCAACGCGCAGATTGAGGCCGGTGCCCAGGCGGTGATGATTTTTGACAGTTGGGGGGGCGTACTGGCCGATGGAGCTTACCAGCAGTTCAGTTTGGCGTCTGTGCGGCAGGTGGTTGCCTCTTTGCATCGTGAATATGAAAAACAGTCTGTTCCCGTGATTGTGTTTACCAAAGGCGGGGGACTGTGGCTGGAAGATATTGCAGCCTGTGGCGCTGATGCCGTCGGGGTGGATTGGACGGTGAATCTGCAACAGGCCCGGCAGCGTGTGGGGGGGCAGGTTGCCCTGCAGGGCAATTTGGACCCTGCGGTATTGTTTGCATCTGAAAAAGCGGTTCGCGCAGAGGTCAGACGGGTTCTGGATTCCTTTGGGCATTTGCATGGTGCCGGGGCCGGTCATGTGTTCAATCTGGGGCATGGAATCAACCAGCATACCCCCCCCGAATCGGTGGCTGCGCTGGTGGATGAGGTCCATAATTATTCGCGCCAGTTCCACCATGTGGATTAACCCACTCGGGCATCTCTGAATTATGAGAATTGCTTGACTTGTACACAGATTCACGCATGGGGTGTGTATATGAAGATACAAGTCATTTATATGACAATGCATCTGAATTGGCTTGTAACTCATTGAAAATAAACGTGTAATATATTTGTCATCATAATGAAGGCCATGCTGCTCAAATTGTCGTTTAGAAATGACTTTTTTGTCTTGTGTTTCTCCACAAAGTTATCCACAGCCTGATAAGCTATTGAAAACAGACATGATTTAGATAGAAGTGTCAGGTGAAAATACCCGGGAACGAATAGAAAGATATGGCAGCCTTCATCGTAGATGTCATTGTTGATTTGCCTGCTCACAGTGCTGTTGAAGGAGCGCTCAGTTATGCTTGTGATTTGGCCCTTGCCCCTGGGGGGCTGGTTCGTGTACCTTTGGGTAAAAAAGAGGTATTGGGCATTGTCTGGAATGTGCGTGATTCCGTTGCCGAGTCAACGGTAAATACGTCATCGCAATCGATAGAACTGAAGCCGGTGATTCAGTATCTGGATGAGATACCGCCCTTGTCTGGCGCATGGAGAGACTTGACTGCTTTTACCGCGCAGTATTATCAGCGCTCTTTAGGAGAGGTTGCGCTGCAGGCATTACCACCGGAACTGCGTAAACTGGATGCCGTTCAACTGCAGCGCAGGCTGAAGCGGTTACAGGGTAAACAGGAGGGCGAAGTTAATGAGGTACCTCTTGCATTGCCGGAGCTCACATATGAGCAGCACAATGCGGTGCAGCAGATTACACCGGCCTTGTATGCAGCAGAGCCACTTGCCCAGCAAGGGAAAAGCGAAGCCACATCTGCAAAAGCGGCGGTTTTTTTGCTGGAGGGGGTTACCGGCAGCGGCAAGACGGAAGTGTATATGCGTGTGGTGCAGGCGGCGTTGGCTAAGAACCCACAGGCACAGGTGCTGATTCTGGTGCCTGAAATTAACCTGACGCCACAACTGGAAGCACGCTTTGCCCAGAGGTTTCCCGAGGAACAGATGGTGTCAATGCACAGCGGTCTGACCGCGGCGCAGCGTCTGCGCTCCTGGTTGCTGGCGCATACGGGGCGTGCACGCATTGTGCTGGGAACCCGTATGGCGATTTTTGCGTCTATCCCGCAGCTCAGCCTGATCGTGGTGGACGAGGAGCATGATCCTTCCTATAAACAATATGAAGGGGCGCGCTGGTCTGCGCGTGACCTGGCTGTCTGGCGTGGCTGGCACGAAAAAGTCCCGGTCATTCTGGGCTCGGCGACCCCTTCATTGGAAAGCTGGCGCCATGCGCAGCAGGGGCAGTATCAACTGCTGGAAATGCCGCTGCGCATTGGCCAGGGGGGAATGCCCAAAGTCCGCATGGTGGATATGCGGCAGATACCACGGCAGACGGTTCTGGCGCCGGCACTGCTGCAAGCCATGCAGCAGAGAATTGCGCGTGGCGAACAAAGCCTGGTATTGCTCAACAGGCGTGGTTATGCGCCTGTGCTGCACTGTGTGTCCTGCGGCTGGCAAAGCCAATGCCCTTATTGCACGGCATGGCGGGTTTATCATCGGATCGACCGGACGCTGCGCTGCCATCATTGCGGTTTTACCGAACCGGTTCCGAAAGCCTGTCCGCAGTGTGGAGACCCTGATCTGCAGCCGATTGGCCGGGGAACCGAGCGACTGGAAGAGCAGTTGAATGCATTGCTGCAGCGGCCTGACGGCTCTGCCGCCCGGGTTTTGCGTATTGATGCGGACAGCACCCGCCATGCAGGATCGCTGGTGGCGCATTTGAAGCAGGTACATGACGGCGATGTTGACGTGCTGCTGGGCACGCAGATGATTGCCAAGGGACATGATTTTCGACTTGTGACACTGGTTGCAGCAGTCAATCCGGATACCGCATTGTTCTCCAATGACTTCCGTGCCGGAGAGCGTCTGTTTTCGCTGCTGTTGCAGGCCGCGGGCCGGGCTGGTCGCGATGCACGGTTGTCAGAGCAGAGTGAACTGTGGATACAGACCACGCAGCCGGAGCATCCTTTGTTCAAAGCGCTGAAAACATATGATTTTTCTGCGTTTGCGCGGGCAATGCTCGAGGAGCGCGAAATGGCGGCCATGCCGCCTTTCATGCACCAGGCTTTGGTACGAGCCCAGGCACGTACGCAGGAAGCAGCGCAGGAGTTTTTAAACCAGATACATCAGCAAGGACAGGAGATCATTCAGTCAATGCAACTGGCTGACTACCTGACCTTGTATCCGCCGATTCCGGCGGCAATGCAGCGGGTTGCCGGCATTGAGCATGCGCAGATGTTGCTGGAGTCGCGCTCCAGACAGGCGTTGCAGCAGTTTCTGAACGCCTGGCGCGGTGTGTTGCATCAGGTGCGCGTGCGAGGCATGGTGCGCTGGGCGATTGATGTGGACCCGCAGGTCATTTAGGGCGTGTTAACGCTCCCTCGTTTTCAGCTTATCCGGTAGTAGGTGCATGCCTAAGGTCGGATTGCATGGCGTCAGGGAGTTGTATAAGTACCTAAGTACCGGGCGCGGTTAAAAGGCACGTAAAAGGCGTGCAAAACAACCATTCAAGCATGTGTTAGCTGGGTGCTGTGTCTGCGCTGAATATGCTTAACTGTTCATCCTTAATGGTAAACAGCAATGGTGACAGGCTGTAGGCAACGGTGGGAAATATATCCTGAACAAATTTGCGCAGATCATGAATCTGCTTTGCATTATCACTGTCGGCAATGATCAGTGTGCCACGCGCGACAATGGCAATCACCGGGTCGCCCCTTAAGGCAATGCGCTCTTTCCATTGGTCATACAGCAAAATCATGCTGGCATCATAGTTGGAGTCCACATGTACGGTATAGCCCAGTGGAGAGGCTTTGATTTTCATGCCCGGAATATGCGTTTTGAGGTTTTCCAGCGCCTGTTGATAAACTTCCTGGATATCGTCAGTCGCAGAAAAGTCATGCAGTTGTTCGTTGAAGACATAACTCATATGGTGCGGGGTATCCAGCGCAAAAACAATGGACAGATCCGCAACCAGTGGAATGTGTGCCAACTGCCGGCCATACTGCTGGCTGGTGGTGTGGAAAAAGGAGGAGTCTTTTTCCTGCTGTGGCGTGTGCTGAACGCGTTCAATCCAGCTCTGGTTTTTGATGGCAGGCAACAGCAGGGGGCGTACCTCATCGGTATTTAAAAGCAGGCTGTCTACAGTGGTGAGCATGTTTTCACAGAACTCTCCCAGCCGGCTGGGGTCTCCCAGATAGGTCGAATACAGGCTGTCAACATAGCAGGAGAATGTATGCCCGTCGGTACCGGTGATGTCAATGCGTACCTCATCCGGTTGGTGGGGGTTGATAACGGTGAACCGATTTTTTTTGTATCTTTCACGCATTTTCTCGCATAGCTTTTGTGCCACTTCACACTTGCTCAGTGTCAAATTGCTGTTGCGGGAAAAAATCTGCGAGAAAATTTTCATGACGGGACATCCAGGGCAAATGAAAAGGTCAGCGGGTAAGCATTGCTGCCTTTGCTGTTGTCATGCTGTTTTCATCACAACATATGGCGAGAGTTTATCATTTTGCTGTGCAGTTGTTAGGGGCTGGAGAAGAAGCGGCAGGCGTAACATAGGGATTACAGAACCTGTCTGGGCACCGTTGGTGTTAGTATGCCTATCGCGTACTGCATGTGTTGTCTGGCCTGACTGTGGCCGCAAAGAGTTCATTTGTTGAAAGACGTCTGAAAATGTGGCGGACAAAGGAGATGTTTCATGAGATATGCCTATTTTCCCCGGACCGGAACGGCTGAAAGCCTGGCATTTGCCCAGGCAGATATTCCACGCCCGCAGCGCGGCCAGGTTTTGGTCAAAATGCATGCAGCTTCGTTGAACTACCGTGATTTGATTGTTGCCAAAGGCGGATTGCCTGCGGGCAAGCAGCACAATCTGATTCCACTTTCAGATGGTGTCGGGGAGGTCGTTGATGTCGGGGATGATGTCAGCCGTGTCAAGGTTGGGGAGCGGGTGGCCGGATTGTTTTTTCAAAAATGGCAGGCGGGTGCCATGACCGCCAGGGATGCGCGTTATGCATTGGGAGGAACGATAGACGGTGTTTTAGCGCAGTACCGTTTGTTTGATGAAGATGGTGTTGTGGCCATTCCCGATTATTTAAGTTACGAGCAGGCCGCGACCCTGCCTTGTGCAGCATTAACCGCCTGGCATGCTTTATTTGGCGGTGTGCAGACATTGCGCCCAGGGCAGACGGTGCTGTTATTGGGCACGGGCGGGGTTTCGATGTTTGCGCTGCAATTTGCAAAACTTGCGGGGGCACGTGTCATTCTCATTTCTTCCAGCGATGAAAAGCTGGACACAGCGCATCAGCTTGGGGCAGATGTATGCATTAACTATCGGCAGTTGCATGACTGGCATCTGGAGGTGCTGAAGCATTGTCATGCCGGTGTGGATCATGTGGTGGAAGTCGGAGGGGCTGGCACCCTGGCACGTTCTGTGCGCGCAACCCGGCCGGGGGGCGCAATTCATTTGATTGGTGTGCTGACGCAGGGGGAAGTGAATCCGGCGGCCATTATGCAGCGGGGGCTGACGCTTGAAGGTATTCATGTCGGCTCACGTGCCATGTTTGAAGCCATGAACCAGGCCCTGTGTTTACATCAATTGCAGCCGGTGATTAGCCAGGTGTACCGTTTTGATGAAGCCGTGCAGGCGTATGAAGATCTGGCGCAGGCCAGGCATCTGGGCAAACTGGTGATCAGTCTGGCAGATGCATAGATGCGTAGATTCATACATGCATAAAGGTATCAATGGGCACGCCTGATAAAGGCGCTGCTTAAAAACCGACGGCCTGTCCGTCGCGCCGGCTGTCACTGGCAGCGACATAACCGAGCCCGGCATCTGAGCCGGATAGCTTCCAGATAAACTGACCGGCGCCAAAGTCCATATAGGAGTCTTCAAAAGACAGCATGCGGTGCCCGAGCCGCTTGAGCCCTTCAATGGTGTCTGGTGGTACGCCCTGTTCAATATCCAGTGAGTAATCCCGGTTGACTTTCCAGCGTGGTGCACAACAGGCGGTCTGGGGCTGCTGGTCATAATCAATCATGCGTACGAGTGTTTGTACATGCCCCTGGGGCTGCATGTCGCCGCCCATCACCCCGAAACTCATGACCGGTTGCCCGTTCTGGGTCAGAAACCCTGGAATAATGGTGTGGAAAGGGCGCTTGCCACCCATCACCGCATTGGCTGATTTCGGGTCCATGGAAAATCCCACGCCGCGGTTTTGCAAACTGATACCGGTACCTGGCACCACCACGCCAGAGCCAAAGCCCATATAGTTGGACTGGATGAAAGACACCATCATGCCGCTGTCATCCCCGGTGGCAAGGTAAATGGTGCCGCCGGCATAAGGGCGCCCGGCCTGAAACTGGGTTGCCCGGTGCGGTGCAATCTGGCTTGCACGCTCGGCCAGATAAGCTTCGCTGAGCATTTGCTCAGGCGTTACTTCCATGCGGGCGGGGTCAGCGACATATTGATAAACATCGGTAAAAGCCAGTTTCATGGCTTCAATTTGCAGGTGCTGTGATTCAGGAGAATCTACCGGCAGGTTGCGCAGGTCAAAGTGGTTCAGAATGCCCAGCGCAATCAATGCGGCAATGCCTTGCCCGTTGGGCGGGATTTCATACAGTTCATAATCACGAAAGCGCTGTTTGATCGGGGCGACCCATTGCGGGCGGTAGTCTCCCAGGTCATACAGGTTCAGCGCGGCATTTTCTGCACGGCTGAAAGCCACAATTTTTTCTGCAATGTCTTCTTCGTAGAATGCCCGGCCTCTGGTCTGGACAATCCGGCGCAAAGTCTGTGCTGCAGCAGGGAGCCGGAACAGTTCTCCAATGTTGGGTGCACGGCCATCAGGCAGAAATGCCTGTGCAAATCCGGGTTGTCCATGCAATTCTCTGGCGGCAGCGGCCCACTTGTGCGCAACCATGGGCGGGACGATATAACCTTTTTCTGCCATGTCGATGGCCGGTATCAATAACTGTTCAAACGGCAGGCGACCAAACTTTTCATGCAGAGCCACCCAGCCTGCCACTGCACCGGGCACGGTGACGGTGTCCCAGCCGCGTAATGGGCGCTGCGCAAATCCGCGTTCATCCGTTCCGTAGCGGCGTGCGAAATAGTCAGGGTTCCATGCGGCTGGTGCCGGGCCGGATGCATTGAGGCCGTGCAGCTGCTGACCATCCCATATGATGGCAAAACAGTCACTTCCCAAACCATTGGAGACAGGCTCCACAATGGTCATGCAGGCCGCAGTGGCAATGGCGGCATCCACCGCATTACCACCCTGTCTGATCATATGCAGCCCGGCCTGGGCTGCCAGTGGATGCGAGGTGGAGACAATGTTGCGGGCAAAGATCGGGGTGCGGGCGGAAAGGTAAGGGTTGTGCCAGTTAAAAGACTTCATGAATGGAGTATAGGTAGAAAATAAAGTCTTTATAACTGCTTAATCAGACGGGGCGTTGTCGGTGTGGTTATGGGAATCGGCAGCGGGGTTTTCTTTTGACGGCTTGGGGGTACGGGCAGAACCGGCAACAATGTCAAACCGCATCAGGCGGCATTCGATCGGGCCGTTCCACATGGGAATGCGGCGGCTGGCTTTCAGCCGCATCAGTTGCGGCAGCTTCATGTCTGGGGTCAATACCCAGGCGGTCCAGCCATCAAAAGCACGTTTCCAGTGGCTGGCAAGTAACGGGAAAAAGTCATCGTCAGCGGCAGTTTGTGAGGTGGGTATCGAAGAAGGCCTTCTTTCTGCCCCTGATGCTCTGGCGTGGATGCTTCCACGTGGGCTGATACGCTCTCCATAAGGCGGGTTGATCAGCATCATGCCTTTGGCGACCGGAGCAGGCCGCTGCAATGCGTCACCGCCATGGAAGTCAATCGCGTGTGTGACCCCGGCGCGTTCTGCATTGCGCCGCGCGAAGTCAACCATGCGGAAAGAAACATCGCTGGCAAAAATAGCGGCAGTAGGGGAGTGAACCTGTTGCTGGGCCTGCTGTTTGATCTGGGCCCATGCCGCAGGTTTATGCGGTTTCAGATTTTCAAAAGAAAAGCGGCGCTGCAAACCGGGTGCAATGCCACAGGCAATTTGTGCGGCCTCGATGGCAATGGTGCCGGAGCCGCAGCATGGGTCCAGCAGTGCTTCACCCTGCTGATAAGCCCAGTCACTGGCGACCAGCATGGCGGCTGCCAGTGTTTCTTTGAGCGGGGCATCGCCCTGGTTCTGGCGCCAGCCGCGTTTAAACAGCGGTTCGCCGGAGGTGTCCATATACAGCGTGATGGTCTGCTCATCAAAGTGCGTGAGAATCTGTACATCGGGCTGGCGGGTATCGACATTGGGCCGCTCACCGCTCATGTCACGGAAACGGTCAGCAATCCCGTCTTTCACGCGCAGCAATGCAAAGTTCAGGCTGTGCAGGGGGCTTTTGCGTGAGGTGGCGTCAATGCGGAATGTGGAAGTGGTGTTGAACCATTTTTCCCAGGGCGTTTCACGTGAGATTTTGTATACATCGTGTTCGCTTTGGTAGCGTGCGTGGGCAACCTGCAGCAATACCCGCTGTGCCAGGCGGCTGTGCAGGTTCAACTGCATGCACAGATCCCAGGGGCCGCGTACCGCCACACCACCATGGCGCACAGTGCATGATGCAGCAGAAGCCAGTTTAGCAACCTCCTGCTCCAGATAAGGTTCAACACCTGCGGCACAGGGCAAAAAATAGTGGTAATTGGTATGCATTGAGGTCACAATAGAAAGCTGACAAGAATAATGGCCTTGTTGGAAGACCAGGCCGGTTTGGATACGACCATTTTATATGAGGATGGCCGTGTTGGCGGCGAAAACAAGGCAAGCGGTATGTCTAAGAACCTGTTCACGATTTTTTATAGATAGTGCATACTGTGGGTATGAAAAGGAAAACCTACCCCAGTGATATCAGCCGTGAGCGGTTTGAGAAGATACGCCCTATTTTGGAGCAAGCGCGTAA
>NZ_CAWUGC010000013.1:0-7160 GCF_963921665.1 Saezia sanguinis | reverse complement strand
AGGGCGACAAAATCAGTTGCGGGGCCACCATCATCACCGGTTCACCCACCGTACTGATTGACGACGGACGTCCTGTAGCACGCCTGGGAGACAGCACAGACCATGGCGGCGCGTTGATAGAAGGAGATGCCAGATGGAGCGTTGAATAAATAATCTGGCTAAAAGCAATATGTAATAAGCTTGGAGCACCAGCAAGGCCGATTACATATTGCTTTTAAAACAAATTCAATGCCAGCAAAGGAAACAGCATGTCCCAGACAGAGTTGAGATACAGCTTTGAGGCGCAAGGTGATGGTGAAGAACAGGGCGAAGCGTCAGGCATCAGCTTTGACGTGGTCGAATTCAAACTCGAAGAAGCCCTTAACGAACCGTTTGTGCTTGAAGTCGAACTGCTGAGCACAGACGCCAACATCGACTTTGACCAGCTGATAGACAAACCCGCGCTCTTCACCATCTGGGATGGGGCAACCGCAGTGCGGCAGGTCCATGGGCTCATCTCAGACATCAGCCAGCGCGAAACCGGCTTCAGAAGAACCCGCTACCGTGCAGTGGTAGAGCCCATGCTTGCCCGCACAGCGCTATATTCAGACTGGGAAATCTTCCAGCAACAAAGCGTGCCCGAAATCATTGGCGAAGTCCTCAAAGCCGACAAAGTCGACAACTACACCCTGAATCAGCAACAAACCCACCTGAGCCGCGAATACTGCGTACAGGCCGACGAAACCGACTTCCAGTACATCCAGCGCCTGCTGGCCGAAGAAGGCTTTGTGTACCGGTTTGAACACAGCGAACAAGGCCACCAGCTCAACATCACCGACGTCATCCAAACCTTTGGCGCCCTGCAAAGCGGGGCCGTCCTGTACCAGCCCAAACCCGCAGGCGACCAGCCCCAGCCGGCGCTGCGCCACTTCACCTACCACCACAAAGTCCGCACCGCGCGCCAGACCCAGCGCGACTACACCTTCAAAAACCCGCGCTACGACCAGCAACAGGCAAGCCTGGGGCGTGACATGCCCGCCCAATCCACCGAATACGAACGCTACGACTACCCCGGGCGCTACAAGCAAGATGCTGCCGGCGCCCCCTTTACCCAGACCAAACTGCAATCCCTCAGAAGAGACGCCAAACTTGCCATCGCTACCGGGGATGACGCCAGAATCCAGCCCGGCGTTGCCTTTGAACTCACCGGCCATCCCAGAAGCGAACTCAACACCCTGTGGCGCCCCGTCAAAGTCGTACACAGCGGCAAACAACACACCAGTGGAGAAGAAGAAGCCGCTAACGCACAAGCCAGCACCAGCTACCAGCAAACCGCAGAGCTGGTACCCGCCACCGCCGAATGGAAAGCACCCATCCCTGCCAAACCACACCTGCACGGGCCCGAAATTGCCCACGTTGTAGGCCCGCAGGGAGAAGAAATCTACACCGACGAACACGGACGCGTCAAAGTCCAGTTTCCCTGGGACCGCATCGGCAGCAATGACGAACACAGCACCTGCTGGATACGCGTCGCACAGAACTGGGCCGGAGCCGGCTGGGGCCACATCGCCATACCGCGCATCGGGCAGGAAGTCATCGTCGACTTCCTCGATGGCGACCCCGATCAGCCCATCATCACCGGGCGCACCTATGACGCCAACCATCCCACCCCCTACACCCTGCCGGCCCTCAAAACCCAGCAGACGGTGAAGAGCAAGGAGCATAAAGGCGGAGGCTACAACGAACTCCTGATAGATGACACCACCGGAGAAATCAAAACCCAGCTCCACAGCACCCATGACGTCACCCAACTCACCATGGGTTACCTCACCCATCCGCGCAAAACCGACGGCAGTGGGGAACACAGGGGAGATGGCTTTGAACTCAGAACCGACAGCTGGGGTGCCATCCGGGCCGGGCAGGGACTCTACATCTCGGCCGACAAACGCCAGAACGCCCAGGGCAAACAACTGGACCTGCAAGAGGCCATTGAACAACTCGAACAGGCACTGAGCCTGGCCAAGAGCCTGGAAACCGCAGCCCAGACTGCACAGGCGCTGCCTGCGGACACCCAGGACCAGGAACAACAACTCAGCAGTGTGTACACCGACCTCATCAAAGCCGGCATTCTGAGCAGTGCGCCCGAAGGCATGGCGCACACCACACCCAAGAGCGCACAGATCAGTGCCGGGGCCAACATCACCCTGACCTCGCTGCAAAGCACGGACCTTAGTGCGTATGAGAACATCAGGGCAGCGGCCAGAGAAAGCCTGTCGCTGTTCAGTGCCGAGCAGGAAATGAAGCTGGTGGCAGGCAAAGACAGAATCAGGGTGCAGGCCAATGAGAACAACGTGGAATTGTTTGCCAACAAGAAGATGCAGATCGTGTCCACGGAAGACAAGGTGGAGGTGGCCGCGGAGAAGGAGATCTTGCTGACATCAGGCGGGGCTTATATCAAGATCTGTGACGGCAACATTTATCTGCACGGTCCGGGGATCATAGAGCATAAGGCGGCGAGTTTCCCGTTCAAGGGGCCGGCTAGTTTGAGTTATGCAATGCCTCATCTGCCCAAGCTGGAAGGGAATTACAACCTGCGTTTTCATTTTGTTGATGATGACGGCGTGCCGTATGCAAACAAGGAGTACACCTTGTTTTTCCCGGACGGCTCTTCAACGACAGGTGTTACCGATGAAAACGGGTACACCCTGACAGAGTATTTTGACTTCCCGGAAAAAATACGGGCCCATCTGAAATTGGATCAACTCGGTTAAGCAAAGAAAATACCATGAACGATATTGTGGATCTTACAAAAATTACCAGCGGCCTTGCCGGCATGCAAAGTCAGACAACTGTGGTGCAGCACCTTAGTAACGATCGTTGTGATATAGACGTTACGCCAGCACCAGCTTCAGCTATTGGCACCGTTGACTATTACTATGACAAGAAAAAAACGGGCGGAACCGCCGGTTGGCTTTCACGGAAGTGCGATTTTGAGAATCGCCACAGGGGATGCCAGCACGAAGTTCCTGACTACTATGAGGGCTATGGTGATAAATATATCCGACGATTCACCGACATTACATACAAGTATCTTTCTGCAGTAGGGAAGGCATGGCTGGAAGATGCCAGGTACTATTTGCAGGTGTACATGGAGGATGGGTTCAAACAGAATACCAGTTCGAAAACGGTGACGACGAAGTCACAAGTGGATCCGAGTATTTCTTCCCGTGTTTCAGCAGCGAGCTTTAAAGGACTGGAACTTAATGGCCGGAATTTCAGAATGTTCGCTTTTGGAACCCATCCTGCAGCCTACATTGATGGTGGTTTTATCAACATGGGCGTTAAGGATCTGATTCTTGTATGTCTGACACCGGATATGAAAGAGTGGACAGGAGAGGGAAGAGCAGATACGTTTGATCAAGCTTTCGAAGTGGGAATGTACTTGGTTAGAGCAACAAGCCTGTGGAAAAAAACAAAAATGGCCGCTGAGTTTGCAGCGATTCTTGCGGGCTATGGTCTTGATGATATCGAGGACTTTGTTCACGAAGCACATGGTGTGAGATTACCGAGAAAACGTCTTCGAGGTCTTCTCCAGAATATATTCGGCTCTATTTGGTCATGACGATTATTTGTTCTGCATTTAAGCAATAAAAGTCGGAAATGCATTTTATATATTTTGTATTCAGATGCCAGCCATGATGCCATGGCAGCATTAAAAAGAAGAGGGCAATATGTGGGAGTATCAGGGGAAAATTGTTGAGGGCATTCTGCCTGCGGCAGGCGGGCAGATGCGTGTGGCACCAGATGGCGTGTTTTACATTTTCGATCCTCTGACCCCGGCGAGGTTGGAACTGATGCCAAGGCAAGGAGTTAACCCGGACACATATAAACCGCAGTTCACTGAAGCCTGGATGAACGATTCAGAGCAAAGGCTCAACAGGCGCACAGTCAGGGTGCTGGGTAGCAGACTTAACGGCCCGACGGAAATTTTGTTCCAGGAGTATGGGCAAAACGGCTTTTGGTGGACCAGTGCCGATCTAAGCAAAATTTATGTACTGGTGCAGTGGTATGACTACACCAAAAATGAACCGACCAATTTGTTCTTTTGGCGTTCTGAAAATCAGGGGCAGACATTCACGCAGGTTGACCTGAAAACCCAGAAGCTCGGGCAGGGGGAAGCTTCTGGCATGTACTTTGATAAGCAGGGTGTCAACGGCTATATTCTGGTGGATGAAAACCTGCTGTGGCAAACCTGTGATGGTGGTGCCAACTGGCAAAAGCGTTACATCCCTTATTCGGGGTTTGATAAACTGCCGTTTGCAGGCCTTTCTGCTGATTGTGCAATGGTTGATCTGCAGGGCAACCTGCTGTTTTCTCTATGCAAGCAAAACGAGACAACCGGCCAGTTGCAAAGTGAGATTTATGAAGTACCGGCAGACAACGAAACGATTGACCTGAATCCGATGCCGCCTAAGCATATTGTGCAAGGCAAGCGCATTTTAAACATGACACCGGTGCCAGGTGAAGAAGGCTTTTACCTTACTTATCTGGAGTGTGGCGGTGCTACGCAATGTAACTGGGAAAATGAATTGACAACGGAAAACCCCGCATTGCATTTTGGCTGGCTGCAAGCAGATGAGTTCAAGGTAAACCGCACTTTTAATTTTACTTTTCTGCCGGTTGAAGAATTTTATACCGGCGCTGACGGGCAGGTTGCCGCCATTCTCAAAATGCCCAATTTCATAGACAGCAAATGGCTGTTAAGCCGGGATTATGGTAACAATTGGCGAATCGCTGATATTACAGAACAGGAAGTCATATCACATTATCTTGACTTTGGCACACAGAAGTACTGGCAGCACAGACGAGGCAATGAGGTTTATGTCACAGAGCTGCCACCGGTTCCTGTTGCAAGGGGCTAGATTTTTGCAGTGTCAAGAATGTGAAATGGTAAAAACTGAGAATTAAGGAAGAACCAAAATGTCCCAGACAGAGTTGAGATACAGCTTTGAGGCGCAAGGTGATGGTGAAGAACAAGGCGAGGCATCAGGCGTCAGCTTTGACGTGGTCGAATTCAAACTCGAAGAAGCCCTTAACGAACCGTTTGTGCTTGAAGTCGAACTGCTGAGCACAGACGCCAACATCGACTTTGACCAGCTGATAGACAAACCCGCGCTCTTCACCATCTGGGATGGGGCAACCGCAGTGCGGCAGGTCCATGGGCTCATCTCAGACATCAGCCAGCGCGAAACCGGCTTCAGAAGAACCCGCTACCGTGCAGTGGTAGAGCCCATGCTTGCCCGCACAGCGCTATATTCAGACTGGGAAATCTTCCAGCAACAAAGCGTGCCCGAAATCATTGGCGAAGTCCTCAAAGCCGACAAAGTCGACAACTACACCCTGAATCAGCAACAAACCCACCTGAGCCGCGAATACTGCGTACAGGCCGACGAAACCGACTTCCAGTACATCCAGCGCCTGCTGGCCGAAGAAGGCTTTGTGTACCGGTTTGAACACAGCGAACAAGGCCACCAGCTCAACATCACCGACGTCATCCAAACCTTTGGCGCCCTGCAAAGCGGGGCCGTCCTGTACCAGCCCAAACCCGCAGGCGACCAGCCCCAGCCGGCGCTGCGCCACTTCACCTACCACCACAAAGTCCGCACCGCGCGCCAGACCCAGCGCGACTACACCTTCAAAAACCCGCGCTACGACCAGCAACAGGCAAGCCTGGGGCGTGACATGCCCGCCCAATCCACCGAATACGAACGCTACGACTACCCCGGGCGCTACAAGCAAGATGCTGCCGGCGCCCCCTTTACCCAGACCAAACTGCAATCCCTCAGAAGAGACGCCAAACTTGCCATCGCTACCGGGGATGACGCCAGAATCCAGCCCGGCGTTGCCTTTGAACTCACCGGCCATCCCAGAAGCGAACTCAACACCCTGTGGCGCCCCGTCAAAGTCGTACACAGCGGCAAACAACACACCAGTGGAGAAGAAGAAGCCGCTAACGCACAAGCCAGCACCAGCTACCAGCAAACCGCAGAGCTGGTACCCGCCACCGCCGAATGGAAAGCACCCATCCCTGCCAAACCACACCTGCACGGGCCCGAAATTGCCCACGTTGTAGGCCCGCAGGGAGAAGAAATCTACACCGACGAACACGGACGCGTCAAAGTCCAGTTTCCCTGGGACCGCATCGGCAGCAATGACGAACACAGCACCTGCTGGATACGCGTCGCACAGAACTGGGCCGGAGCCGGCTGGGGCCACATCGCCATACCGCGCATCGGGCAGGAAGTCATCGTCGACTTCCTCGATGGCGACCCCGATCAGCCCATCATCACCGGGCGCACCTATGACGCCAACCATCCCACCCCCTACACCCTGCCGGCCCTCAAAACCCAGCAGACGGTGAAGAGCAAGGAGCATAAAGGCGGAGGCTACAACGAACTCCTGATAGATGACACCACCGGAGAAATCAAAACCCAGCTCCACAGCACCCATGACGTCACCCAACTCACCATGGGTTACCTCACCCATCCGCGCAAAACCGACGGCAGTGGGGAACACAGGGGAGATGGCTTTGAACTCAGAACCGACAGCTGGGGTGCCATCCGGGCCGGGCAGGGACTCTACATCTCGGCCGACAAACGCCAGAACGCCCAGGGCAAACAACTGGACCTGCAAGAGGCCATTGAACAACTCGAACAGGCACTGAGCCTGGCCAAGAGCCTGGAAACCGCAGCCCAGACTGCACAGGCGCTGCCTGCGGACACCCAGGACCAGGAACAACAACTCAGCAGTGTGTACACCGACCTCATCAAAGCCGGCATTCTGAGCAGTGCGCCCGAAGGCATGGCGCACACCACACCCAAGAGCGCACAGATCAGTGCCGGGGCCAACATCACCCTGACCTCGCTGCAAAGCACGGACCTTAGTGCGTATGAGAACATCAGGGCAGCGGCCAGAGAAAGCCTGTCGCTGTTCAGTGCCGAGCAGGAAATGAAGCTGGTGGCAGGCAAAGACAGAATCAGGGTGCAGGCCAATGAGAACAACGTGGAATTGTTTGCCAACAAGAAGATGCAGATCGTGTCCACGGAAGACAAGGTGGAGGTGGCAGCGGAGAAGGAGATCTTGCTGACATCAGGAGGGGCTTATATCAAGATCTGTGACGG